>NZ_JADFUD010000149.1:0-1912 GCF_054820065.1 Bradyrhizobium sp. UFLA06-06 | reverse complement strand
GACCAAACCAAGGATGATGCCGATAAAGAACCTCGCGACGAACGGTCCTGTGGGCGTTCTCAAACCTCGTTGTACAACGAAGAACGGCCCCATGGGGCGATCGGCAATCGACCGCCGATTTTGCTGCAACTTTACTACCTCTTAAGCTGGCGAAGTTGAGACGAGGGCTTCGCAGATAGGTCCCTGCGATTCACCGTCGATCAAGATCTCGGCGGTCATGAGCCTACGCCGCGGATCGACCTGAGACGGCGCAGTCGCCCGAAGCAGTATCTCGCCTTGCTGCCCCGGCCCAAGTGTGATGTTTTCCGCCTCATCGTGCGATGCCCAACCAAATGCTGGTAGGAGGCGAGCCTTGTAGACCGCGACGCGCTCCAAGTTATTCCGAATCTTGATCGTGTATTTCACCTCGCTGTTCGGACGGACCTGGGAAAGATATGGCAACATTCGAGCCCAGAACAAATCGATGAAGTGATTTGCCGGTTCACCTACGATATCGCGAAAGGCCGCCTCCTTACGTTCGATATAGTCTGTGTATTGGGCGATCCTCGACCGATCAATGGCAATCAGTTCACCATGTCCGGGGCATACGAGATCAGGCATAGTCGCTCGTATTACATTCGCGCAGCGGTGATGCATCTCCAACTGGAAGCTGTTGCGCATGACGTTAGTTTGGTAGAGAAGTTGGTGCTCAACGGTACCGGGGTTGAAGAGAAACAGGTTGTCCCCTCCAAAGACAATCCGTTTGCCGTCGATTTGACCGACGATGATTGCGTGGAACTCAGTTTGACCTGGGGCACAATAAACTTGAAAATCGAATCCTCTCCAATGAAATGTCTCGCCATCACGCAGAATCCGCTGCACGTCGATTTGTTTGTGGAAGCAGCATGGTGTACTCGCCCATGCAGAAGGATTGGCAATAACCATCGCGACACAGTCGAGAGCCCAGCACTGGGTTCCGAAATGTCGCTGAAGGAAGGGTATTCCGCAGATATGGTCGTCATGAATGTGCGTTGGAACGACGAGTTCGATGTTCTGCACTCCGTAATCGTCGCGCAGTTGATCGATATGATGTTCGATGAAACGGAGAGCTTGCAGGCTTTTGTGATCGGCATTGAAATGGAGATGCCCGAACGAGGCTAGCCCGTAGTCGATCAGCATCGCGTGGCCGCCTCCACTCAGCACAATGTAGAAATTTGAGCAGGTGTATGGGCCAGCCCACAGCAGATGCTCCGTAATCGGCTGCAGTCTGCTCTCGCGTATAGTCTGCCAGTCCTCAAAACCGGTATTTCGACCCGACGTACGAAGGCTACCTATATCGGCGAGCCTCTCGAGCCTCGATTCTAGCTTTTCAATATCTGCGTCGACTTCACTGATCGGCGCTCCATGCGATGGATAGACAGTCTCGACGTTCTCTTTCTTTAAGGCGAGGATCGATTGCATCGTAAATTCAATACCGAGAAGATCACCATAGTGATACTCCATTGCATGAAGCTGATAGAGTTTTCCGCCGCTTGTCATTAAGTCGCCTGTAAAGGCAATCTTCTCCCCATCCACCTCCGCGATCAGGCAGACCATACCGTATGTGTGACCCTTGGCCGGCAGAATGCGGAACTCGTACTCCCTCCAGACAAACGTGCCGTAGTCTTCAAGAACAGCGTCGACAGGAAGATTTTCTCCTAGTGAAAAAAACGTGTTGCTGTCATCGTAGTTGTCATAGATGCCGCGCGCCTGCCAGTGAGCCTCGACATTGTCGAACAAATGACGTTCGTATTCGGGCACGGCAATTTTTGCCCCGGCCCTGTGAACAATAGGTGTTCCCCAACACTGATCCCTATGGTGATGAGTATGTAGAACCCAGTCGACTCGTTCGATACCGATAGCGGTAAGATGCGGCATAATAGCGCCGGATCCT
>NZ_JADFUD010000148.1:0-2003 GCF_054820065.1 Bradyrhizobium sp. UFLA06-06 | reverse complement strand
TGTGTGTGCCTTGCCAAGGCGCACTGTTCTCCCTGGTGAAAATCCAGGCCGGCAAACTCTCGCTCCAGCCGGAAGTACTCGGAGCGGGTCAGGAGGCGACGAATGGCCTGAAGCACTCTGAGAAAAGGCCCCTTTTGGGGGTCATCGGTCCGTGCGGGCCGCAACTTGCGAGTGAACACCGAGCAGGCTCCGAAAGCGTCATCGTGGGAGCCGACCCGCCACAGTAACGGGGAAGGCCGGCGTCCGGGGGAAGCGAGCGAGAAAAGCAACCCAGGATCCCACCGGAGTAGTGGTGGCAGCACGCGCGGGACATGGACAGTGCGCAACAAGGGAAGTCTGCCGTCGAGGAAGGATGCAAATCCGGACAACGATGAACCCGCGAGGGCTAGCGTCGGCGGCGGCAGATGGCGGATGGGTCCGTAATACCTATGACACCGGGTAACGCCGGAAGAGGGAAGGGGCCCTGACTTATCTCAAGCGAGAACGAAGCAGAGAACACGGCGATTGACGATGAGTCTAACAACACCGGATATAAGCGTTCAGAAGCTGCAGAGCTCGCTACAGGCGAAAGCTAAGACCGAACCGACATACCGCTTTTACTCTCTGTGGGACAAAATCTGCCGACCGGATGTCATGGAAGAAGCTTACCAAAGGTGCCGTGAAAACGACGGCTCCCCCGGGGTGGACGGCATAACATTCGAACAGATCGAAGCAGAGGGACAACAGCAGTGGTTGGAAAGTGTCAGACAGGAGCTGAAGGACAGCACTTACCGTCCCAAACCCCTTCTGAGAGTATGGATACCAAAGAGCAATGGCGGACGCCGACCACTCGGAATCCCGTGTATTCGTGACAGAATCGTTATGATGGCCACGGTCTTAGTGATCGGTCCCATCTTCGACGCGGACCTGCTGGACAACCAGTACGGATTTCGCCCGAAGCTTGACGCCAAGATGGCCGTGCGCCGCGTGTTTTGGCACATCAAGGACCGGGGACGCCGCGAGGTAGTCGATGCAGATTTACGCGACTATTTCACGTCGATTCCACACGGTCCGCTGATGCGATGCCTGACACGACGGATCGCCGATGGACGACTCCTCTCGACTATCAAAGGCTGGTTGACAGTCCCGGTAGTTGAACGGAGCAGAAGACGGACGATACAGACGGCAGATGCGCGAAAGTTTAAGAAAGGGACCCCGCAAGGCTCTCCTCTGAGTCCATTGCTGGCGAACATCTACTTCCGACGCTTTCTGCTGGCCTGGCGCGACCACGGACACCAAGAACAACTCGACGCCTACGTCGTCAACTATGCCGACGATCTCGTGATCTGCTGCCGCCCCGGCCAAGCCGAGACGGCGATGAAGCGAATGACGGTACTGATGAACAGGCTCGGGCTGGAGGTGAACGAGACCAAGACCCGCATCGCTCTATTGCCGACGGACCGATTCACGTTCCTTGGCTACACGATCGGGCGGTTCTACGGAAAGGATGGACAAGCCTTCATCGGCACGCGTCCGTCCAAGAAAGCGGTCATGAGATTGCTCCGACGAATCCACGAACGCACGACGCCACAGTGGTACCCGGACACACCGGAGAACACCGTCGTCGTCATCAGTCGCCTTCTTCGTGGCTGGTGCGGCTACTTCGACCAAGGTCCTGTCATGAAGAGCTATGACTTCATCAGGCAGTACGTCGATCGGCGTCTGCGGCACTGGTTGATGCAACGAGCAGGAAAACGCGGCAGGGGCTTTAAAGAGTATCCGCAGGACTACCTGCACGATACGCTCAAACTCTTCCGCATCCCGACTCGTCGTAACGACCGATCGAGCGCGAAGGCTTGAGGAGACAAGTGAAAGCCGGGTGCGGCAAATCTGCATGCCCGGTTTGACGAGCGGCGACTGGAGACGGAACTATGGCGCGAACTGCGACACCGGCAACTGGCGAAAGCAGCCGGACCAGTAAAGCCTCGCGACCTACGGTCACCGCGCCAGTCGTCGACTCTACC
>NZ_JADFUD010000147.1:0-2217 GCF_054820065.1 Bradyrhizobium sp. UFLA06-06 | reverse complement strand
GCCGAGCGAGCTGACGAAATCGACATTGCCCCTGGAGGTCAGCCCGATCACCGGGATACCCCGTTTGTGCACGAGATGGGCGAGCCCGAACGCGGTCTTGCTCGAGGCCGACGACAGGATGACGCGGCGTGCGCCGTAGAACGCATTCTCGGCCAGGAAGTCGTCGACCAGGAACGACAGCATGAACAGCGGCAGCAGCAGCGCGCGGAAATCGCCCTGCCGGCCGGCATAGGTCGGATCGCCGGAGACGCGGGCATAGGCATTATAGACCGGCGAGACCTCCTGCCGGTGCGCGGCGCCGTCGCGCAGGCCGCGCTTGCTGACGTCGGCCGCCTCGATCACCAGATGGGTCGCCATCGGGAAATAGCCGAACAGCGTTTCGCCGGCTGCGATCATGGGATGTTTCGATGCCAGCACCTCGCCAAAGCCCCACACCGGGATGATGCCGTAGCCGTCAGGCGCCGGGAACAGGTGCCAATATTTCAGCTGCTCGCCGATTACAGCATAGGTGATGTTGTTGGCGGTGAAGGCGAAGCGGGTCACCTTCACCAGCAGCGCATCGGCCGGCAGCGCCGCGGCGTCGGGCAACTGCGCCTCGATCACCTTGCATTGCTGCAGATCGTTGCGGATGACGATGAAGTCGGTCGAGTTCATGGCGGATGATCCGGGCCCTTGGTGCACCGGCATCGTTGCGTCGATCGCCGGCCTTTTGCAACAGCAACTAAGTTTCAAACGCCGTTCGCTTCGCCGTCACATCGCTCAGCCGAGCTGTCCTTCGCGGTAGAGGTCGCGCAGCTTGCGCTTGAAGATCTTGCCGGTAGCCTCGCGCGGCAACGCGTCCATGAAGCGGATATCCTTCGGCACCTTGAAATTGGCGAGCTTGTCGCGCAGGAAATCCTGGATCGCCGCAACCGAAAGCGTGCTGCCTGCTTCCGGCTCGACGCAGGCGAACAGCCGCTCGCCGTACTCGTCGTCGGGGACGCCGAACACCGCGCAGTCGCGGACGCCTGCCATGCCGATCAGGGCGTTCTCGATCTCGGCGGGATAGATGTTGACGCCGCCCGAGATCACCATGTCGCGCTTGCGGTCGCACAGGAAAAGATAGCCGTCCGCGTCGAGATAGCCGACATCGCCGACGCTGATCAGGCCGTCGTGATCGGCCTCGGCGCGCGCCTTGGCGTTGCCGTGATAGTCGAAGTCCGAGATCAACGTCTGACGCATGAAGATCTCGCCGGGCTCGCCGACGTCGCATTGCGTCCCGTCGGGCCGGAAGGTCTTGACTATGCCACCTTCGATCGCGCGGCCGACGGTGCCGGGCTTGGCCAGCGCTTCGGCTGACGAATGCCAGACCGGGATGCCGGTCTCGGTCGAGCCGAGATATTCGTTGATGACCGGTCCCCACCACTCGATCATCGCGCGCTTGACGTCAACAGGGCAGGGCGCCGCGCCGTGGACGATGAAGCGCAGCGACGACATGTCGTAGCGGCGCCGCATCTCCTCGGGCAGGCGCAGCAGCCGCACGAACATCGTCGGCACCATATGCATGTGGGTGACACGGTGGCGCTCGATCAGTTGCAGCAGATCCTCCGGATCGAACCGCGGCTCGAGCACGATCATGCAGCCGTTGCGGAACGCGAGCATCCCGTAGGAGTGCGGCGCCGAATGGTACATCGGGCCGTTCATCAGGATCACCTGGTCCTCGTTCGGCTTGACGCCGTAGGTGATGGCACCGACGCGCCCGGCCGCCGCCTGCTGCTCTGATGGCATCGGCTTGCGCTTGACGCCCTTCGGCAGTCCTGTTGTGCCCGAGGTGTAGAACATCGGCGCCGCGCCGATCGGCGCGTCGGTCAGTGGTTGGTGCGTCTCGCGCCAGACGTCCCAGTCGGTCATGCCGTCGGGCACGCGGGTGAGCTCCGGCGCGACGCCATAGGCCGCGGCGATCTCCGGTGGCGTCGTCACCACCAGCAGCTTGATTGCCGGCGGCAGGCCGTCGCGGATCTGCGGCAACAGATCGGCGTGGCAGACCAGCGTGTCGGCGCCGCTGTCGGACAGGATGTAGGCGACCTCGTCGGCCTTCAGATGCCAGTTGATCGGCACCGCCGGGCTGCCGAGCGCGGCCGAAGCCGCGACCACCTCGAACAGCGCGAAATCGTTGCGCAGCATCATGCCGACCGGCTTGCCGCCCTGCACGCCAAGCGCCCGGAAGCCGCTTGCCGC
>NZ_JADFUD010000146.1:0-2532 GCF_054820065.1 Bradyrhizobium sp. UFLA06-06 | reverse complement strand
GACGCCTTCACCTCCGAGGAATGTGCCAACTACCTCAAAAATTCAGGCTATCGAACTTAATGCCATCACGCTTTAATGCGCGGAGACTCCCCTCACCCGGATCGCATCTTCGATGCGATCCGACCTCTAAGAGCGAGCTTCGCTCGTCTCGACCCCGCACGCGGGGCGAGGTAAGGGTCAGGTGCGGTGACTATCGGCGGCAAATCCGCTATCTCTTGAGGTCTGCTTCGCAGACGGGTTTTACGCATGGCGCGCGCCAGCAATCTCTTGATCGGCACCCTGACGCTGGCCCTGATCGCCGGCTCGCTCGGCGGCTGGCTGGGCTATCAGCGCTACGCCGGCATCAAGCGGATGGTGCCGTTCCGCGTCATCTTCGAGGGCTCGGCCTCCGGCCTGCGCCGCGGCGGCAGCGTCAACTTCGCCGGCGTGCGGATCGGCGAGGTGGTCTCGATCAGGCTCGACCGGCACCGCGTGGTGGCGATGACGCGGATCGAAGGCAACGCCCCGATCAAGAAGGACACCCAGGCCGGCCTCGAATTCCAGGGCCTCACCGGGATCGCCTCGATCTCCTTCACCGGCGGTACCGACGATGCTCCGCCGCCGACGCTCGGCGCCGACGGCATTCCCGAGCTGACGGCCGACGCCGAAGGCACGATGGGAATCCAGGAGAAGCTGCGGGTCGCGCTGCGCAATGTCGACCGCGTCATCAGCGAGAACGAGGCCGACATCAAGGACTCGCTGCTCGGGCTCGAGAACTTCACCAATTCGCTGTCCGGCAATGGCGAGCTGATCGCCGGCTTCATCGACGCCGCCGACGACGGGATCAGCGCGGTCGACGCCAAGATGACCGCGGCCGACAAGTTCCTGAAGAGCTTCGGCAGCGACAAATATGGCGGCGAGCTGCTGCCGACCGTGATCTCGCTGCGCGAGCTGATCCAGAGCTTCGACAAGAAATCCGGCGCCATGATCGCCGAGACCCGCAAGACGCTCAGCGACGTCAACCAGTCCGTCAACAAGTTCAACGAGAAATTTGTCGGGCCCGCCGGCAGGCGCTAGATCATGATGCGATTCCATGGAATCGCATCATGATCTCATCTCTTTGTTTGAGCATGATTTTTTCGGAAAACCGGTATCCACTTTTCCGGATCATGCTCTAGTCTGGCCTTCCGACCAAGAACCAAGAACAACGGAAACGCTCAACGTGCACGACCGGACCGCAGCCCCCTCTCCGCCTCCCGCAACCGTGAACCGCGCCACGCCTGCCGTGCCGCGGCATCTGCGGAGCTATCTCACGCTCGACGATTTCGAGCCGCAGGCGCGGCGGCTGCTGCCGAAATTCCTCTACGGCTACATCTCCGGCGGCGCCGAGACCGATATGGCCCGCACCGACAATCGCCGGGCGTTCGAGGAATACGGCTTCGTGCCGCGGGTGCTGCAGGACGTCTCCGGCCGCGACCAGTCCACGACGCTGTTCGGCAAGAGCTACGCCTCGCCGTTCGGCATTCCGCCGATGGGCTCCTCTGCCCTGTGCGCCTATCGCGGCGACATCGTGCTGACGCGGGCCGCGGCTGCCGCCAACATCCCGATGATCCTGTCGGCCTCCTCGCTGATCACGCTGGAGGACGTTCGCGCCGCCAATCCTTCGGCCTGGTACCAGGCCTATCTCGCCGGCCTTCCCGAGCGGATCGAGCCGCTGGTCGATCGCGTCGCCGCCGCCGGCTACGACACCTTCGTCGTCACCGCCGACGTGCCGGTGCCGCCCAACCGCGAAAACAATATCCGCAACGGCTTCCAGGTGCCGCTCGAGATCACGCCGCGGGTGTTCTGGGACACCATCACCCATCCCGACTGGCTGCTCAACACCTGGGCGCGCACCGTGTTCAATCACGGCATGCCGCATTTCGAGAACATGGACGCCAAGCAGGGCCCGCCGGTGCTGTCCAAGAACCTGATGCGCAACATCGGCAGCCGCGACCAGCTGGCCTGGAAGCATGTCGAGCTGATCCGCAAGCGCTGGAGCGGCAAGCTCGTGGTCAAGGGACTGATCGCGCCGGAAGACGCCCGGCTGGCGCGCGAACATGGCTGCGACGGCGTCATGGTCTCCAACCATGGCGGCCGCCAGCTCGACTACACCGTCGCCGGCTTGCGCACGCTGCCGGAGATCGCGGCGCAGAAGGGCAACATGACCGTGATGGTGGACGGCAGCATCCGCCGCGGCACCGACGTGATCAAGGCGCTGGCGCTCGGTGCTGATTTCGTCTGGGTCGGGCGGCCGTTCCTCTATGCCGCCGTGGTCGCCGGCGAGCCCGGCGTGGCGCGCGCGATCTCGCTCCTGCATGCCGAGATCGACCGCGATCTCGCGCTGCTCGGCATCCGCAGCCTGAAGGAGATCACCCCGGACCTGGTGCGGAAGTTCTGAGACGATTGCATCCGCAACGGGACTACGTCCCCTCTCCCGCTAAAGCGGGATGGGTTTAGGTTGAATCGATTTGGGATTCCCAAATCAGTGTGTTTCTGATTCACCATGCTGGC
>NZ_JADFUD010000145.1:0-2562 GCF_054820065.1 Bradyrhizobium sp. UFLA06-06 | reverse complement strand
CATCCGGCGCAACCCTCGATAGGAGCTTGCCGCGGGGCGGGCCGCCCGTCACCTCAGAGGGCGAACATAGGGTCTAGAACAGTGCGGCGAAGCTTAGGGCGATCGCCCTGGGAGGGATTCCAAGAGAATCTCAGGGCTCTTAAGACCAACGGTCCGGGATATGAGGTGGCGCGCGATCACCACCACGGGAAGGCACGGCGCTGCTGCAGGGAAGCGCGATGTGCGTGCGATACGGCAGACATTTCCGCATCCGCTACGCGGCCCAGCGCGGACTGACGGAGACCTGGTGCATCTGTGACCGCGAAACGCTGAGGTGAAGATGCTGATGACTGAGGGCTTCCTCCGGCATGGATCCTATGCGGCCCACGACGTGGCGGCGCACGCGGCTTCGGTGTTCTTTCCGTCAGAGTGAGCCGGCTCCGCAAATTTGAACAGGGCGATAAGTGGAGTTTCTGCCTGACAGCGGGCACGCTGAGCCTGCGAATCAGGAGAGACCATGAGCAGACGACCGCGCCGGAACCACTCACCGGCCTTCAAGGCGAAGGTGGCGCTGGCCGCCGTCAAGGGCGATCGCACGATAGCCCAGTTGGCGGAGCATTTCGACGTTCATCCCAATCAGATTACGGCCTGGAAATCGCAGCTTGAGGGCAGCGCCTCCGATATTTTCGGACCGGGAGGTGGGACACCGGCCACGCCCGCCATCGACGTGAAGTCGTTGCACGCCAAGATCGGAGAGTTGACGCTGGAGAACGATTTTTTAGAAGGAGCGCTCACCAAGGCGGGATTGCTGAGCGCAAAGCGATGATCGACCGTGAGCACGATCTGTCGATCACGAAGCAGGCAGAGGTTTTGAAGATCAGCCGCGGCAGCGTGTATTATCTGCCGCGTCCAGTTTCTTCAGCCGACCTCGAGATCATGCAGCGTCTTGATCGGCTGCACCTGGAGTATCCCTTCGCCGGTTCGCGTATGTTGCGAGGCCTGCTGGCTTTGCAGGGGTGCAAGATCGGCCGTCGGCACGTGAAGACGCTGATGCGGCGGATGGGGATAGAAGCGCTTTATCGCCGTCCACGGACGACAAAGCCCGAGCCGGGCCATAAGATCTACCCGTACCTGCTGCGCGGGATGGAGATCACGCGGCCGAACCAGGTGTGGGCGATGGACATCACCTACATCCCGATGGCGCGCGGCTTCGTCTATCTGGCGGTTGTGCTCGATTGGTTCAGCCGCCGCGTGTTGTCGTGGCGCGTATCGATCACCATGGAGGCGGCATTCTGCGTCGAGACGCTTCAGGATGCCCTGGCTCGTCACGGCAAGCCGGATGTCTTCAACACGGATCAGGGCTCGCAGTTCACCGGACAGGCCTTTATCGGCGTGCTCGCCGACAATGGCATTGCGATCAGCATGGACGGCAAGGGAGCCTGGCGGGACAACGTGTTCGTCGAACGGCTATGGCGCAGCGTCAAATACGAGGAGGTCTATCTGCGAGCCTACGAAACCGTTGCTGACACGCGACGTTCGATTGGTCAGTATCTAGACTTTTACAACCGCGCATCAGAACACCCATCTGTCTATGTTGTTGAAGGGAAGAGACTTTGTTGATTGGGATGCGATCCCGCGGGGTATCTTGGGTTCTGTCGCGCTCGCTCGGCGATGGATTGAGCAGCAGTTGTGATCAGCGAGGCGCGGGCGAAGATCCACGGGCCGTCCGATAGCGGATGGGAGGCTTCGATCTCGCCGGCTTCAGCGGCCAGGCGGAGCGTCTTGGGCGCGATCTTCAGGAGTTTTGCGGCGTTGCCAAGGTTGAGCCAGGGCTCGATCCCGTCATCGGCGGGCTTGAATACCGGGATGTGGTGATAGGTGCGTAGCGATGTGACGCGCTCGCGGGTCCAGCGATTGCCGTTGCCCGTCTTGAGGCCGTTGCGGTTGAGGAGGCCGGCAATCAGATTGTCGCTGGCGATCAGCACCAGTTGATGCACGGCTTGGATAATATCAGCAGAAGTGCTGTTGCGCTGTCCGCGCCGACGCTTGGGCAAGCGCAGCTCGCTGTGAGCGCCACCCACCCAGTGGACGATGAGAACGATCGCGGAGGCCGCGTCGTCGATATCGGCCACGACCTCATGGACGAGGGTGCGTACAATGCGCTTCTTGAGGCGAGCATCCGTCGTCGGCGCATCCCAGACCGTTTTGAGGTTCGAGGCGAGAACGCCGAGCGAAGCCGGATCAGCAATGGGTGCGGGCGTCGCCGCAGCATGCATGGCGATCTTGCCCTCGACCTCCGCCGTGTGAGCGAGCGCGCTGTTCCAGCGCGCTTCAAGTTCACTCGCCACCAGCCGGTTCGCGGGGTCAGCGGCATCGTATTGCCGGAACGCCCGCTCTGCGGCATAGCGCGCCGCTTCCAGATCGCGACTGAGAGCATCGCGCACCTGATCCTGTCGTTCTTCGGCTTCCTTGGCAGCAGCGGTTGCAGCGGCGATCGCGCCTGGGCCGACAACGCCAAGCAGTGCTTCCTCGATTGCATCATCGACGCGTAATCCGCCGAAGGCGATGCAGAGAGGGCCGCCA
>NZ_JADFUD010000144.1:0-2648 GCF_054820065.1 Bradyrhizobium sp. UFLA06-06 | reverse complement strand
TGCCGCGCGGCAATCAGGGTGACAGTGGAGCGTCAATCAGGATGAGAGAGCTTCGCCGGGCTCGTGACGCAGGGAGGGCGTAGCCCGACCGGAGTTACGAGCCCGGCGTCGGCGCGATCCACAGGGGACCGCGCCGACTGGTGATCGCGGCCGGCTGGTTGTGCAAGTGGTTCTTCCGCCAAGAGGAATCACTCGCTTGCCAGGCCGACACGTTACCGATCACCAGATGAGGCTCTACATGAAGTACCGTCAGACCGATACCCCGCCAGTGGCCGCCGCCAAGGCGTCGTTCAGTACCTCGACCGCGTATCGCTTTGAGAAGGATCGAAGGCTCCCATTGCAGAAGAAGGGAGCCCGCGGCCGGCGCCGACCGGACCCGTTGGCCAGTGTTTTTGAGACCGAGGTCGTGCCGATGTTGAAGGCGGCCCCCGGCGTGCGGGCTGTCGCGATCTTCGAGGAGATGTTACGCCGCCACCCTGAGCTCGGGGCTGGAATCCGCCGCACGCTGGAGCGCCGGATCCGCGCCTGGCGGGCAATCCACGGCGAGGAGCAGGAAGTCATCTTCCGTCAGACCCACGAAGTGGGTCAGGTCGGCCTGTCCGACTTCACCGACATGGGCGAGCTCGGGGTCACCATCGCGGGCGTGCCGCTCGATCATCGCCTCTATCACTTCCGGCTGGCCTATTCCGGCTTTGAGCACGCCCATGTCGTGCTCGGTGGCGAGAGCTTCGTCGCCTTGGCGGAAGGACTGCAGAATGCTCTGTGGTCGCTCGGCGGCGCGCCGCGGGAGCATCGGACCGACAGTCTGTCGGCCGCCTTCTGCAATCTGGACCGGAATGCTCAGGACGATCTGACCCGGCGGTACGAGGACCTCTGCGCCCATTACGGCATGCGGCCTTCCCGCAACAATCGCGGCATCGCCCATGAGAATGGGGCGATCGAGAGCTCGCATGGCCATCTCAAGCGGACGATCGCCGATGCGCTGCTATTGCGCGGCACTGCCGACTTCGATGATCTCGCGGCCTACCGCGGCTTCATCGACGAGATCGTCAGCCGCCGCAATGCCCGCAACGCCAAGCGCATCGACCACGAGCGCGCCACCCTGCAGGCATTGCCAGATCGCCGCACCTCGGACTACGAGGAGGTGATTGTCCGCGTGACGTCAAGCGGCGGCTTCACCTTGCGCAAGGTGTTCTACACCGTGCCGTCACGCCTGATCGGCCACCAGCTGCGGGTGCGCCTTTACGATGATCGTCTCGACACGTTCGTCGGCGGCACCCATCTCGTCACCCTGCCGCGTGGGCGGCCGCATCCCAACGGCAAGCACGACCAGGTCGTCGATTATCGGCACGTGATCCATTCCTTGCGGCGCAAGCCAATGGCGCTGCTCAATCTCGTCTACCGTGATCGGCTGTTCCCGCGCGATGCCTATCGGAAGACCTTCGATCGTTTGCGCGAACGGCTGCCGGACAAGAAAGCCTGCCGGCTCATGGTCGATCTGCTTGCGCTGGCGCACGAGCGCGGCTGCGAGGCCGAACTCGCCGGTCAGCTCGCCGCCGACCTGGACGCCGGCCAACTGCCCGATCTCGGACAGCTGCGCACGCACTTCGCGCCCGATCCTGCCCGTGTGCCGCAGGTCGTGGTGCATCTCGCGCCACTGGCCGCCTATGAGTGCCTTATCGGCACCGCCGAGATCGGAGGTGCCGCATGAACACGGCCAACACCGTCGACACCGCGCGCCTCAATCTGTTGCTCAACGAGCTGCGGCTGCCCGCCATCAAGGTGCTGTGGCCGCAATTTGCTGAGCAGTCCGACAAGGAAGGCTGGCCGGCGGCCCGCTTCCTCGCCACCATTGCCGAGCACGAGATCGCCGAACGCGGCCGCCGTCGCATCGAGCGGCACCTCGTCGACGCACGGCTGCCAGCCGGAAAGACCTTCGACAACTTCGACTTCGAGGCCGTGCCGATGATCTCCAAGGCGCAGGTCACCGCGCTCGCCGCCGGCGACGGCTGGCTGGGCAAGGGCGCCAATTTGCTGCTGTTTGGCCCGCCCGGTGGCGGAAAGAGCCATCTCGCAAGTGCTCTCGGCCTCGCTCTGATCGAGAACGGATGGCGCGTTCTCTTCACCAGAACCACCGATCTCGTGCAAAAGCTCCAGGTGGCGCGGCGCGAGCTCAACCTCGAGGCCGCCATCAACCGCCTTGATCGCTTCGATCTCCTGATCCTCGATGACCTGGCCTACGTCACCAAGGACCAGGCCGAGACCAGCGTGCTGTTCGAACTCATCAGCGCACGCTACGAGCGACGCTCGATGCTGATCACAGCCAATCAGCCATTCGGCGAATGGAACAGGGTCTTCCCGGACCCCGCTATGACCCTCGCCGCCATCGATCGGCTTGTCCACCACGCTACCATCGTCGAGATGAACGTCGAAAGCTATCGCAGGCGGACCGCGCTCGAACGAAAACGCGGACCTGGACGCCCGCCGTCACACGCGACACCCAAAACCGTCTCTGATTGACGCTCCGCGACAATCAGAGTTCAAAAAACTCTTGCGCGCGACAATCAACGCGGCAATCATCACCTCGCCGCGACACCGACTCGCCATCCTGATTGTCGTGCGCTTCCCACCCAGATTGTCGCGCTATA
>NZ_JADFUD010000143.1:0-2540 GCF_054820065.1 Bradyrhizobium sp. UFLA06-06 | reverse complement strand
GATGTGTATAAGAGACAGTTGGAGAGCCGTTCCATCTGTACAAATGGATTGGCCTGGGTCTTGTTTTGGCCGGTATTATTTTTCTGGCTCGAGGAGACTGAAATGGTCTTCGATCGAGTGATCGTGGCAACATTGATGCCTGCGTGGCCATTACTCGACGGGGAAGAAAAGCCGGCCGTTCTAACTCAAGTCGTACCAAGCGTCACTCGAGCCATTGCAGGCGCTCCCTTTCATATTCGCTTGGCGGTTCGAAGCGTTTCGATCTTTCTGAGCCTCTGCATCTTCTTGATTTCAGCCGGCGCAGGCGGTCCGTTGATAAGCGCGCTCCGAGCAGACAGGTTTTACACTCTTCTGCAGAGATCGCCCGGCCCCATCAGCTCGGTCGTGCGCCTTTATCGATCCATGACGCTGCTTGCATTCTATGAGCAGGCGCCCGTCGCAGCAAAGCTGTTATCCGTACGGCCTGCACGGAATCAAAAGGCTTGAACATGAAGGGCAGTTTTCATCCGAGCAACGCACTTCGACTGGAAGCAGATGCGGTGATTATCGGCTCCGGTGCAGGCGGTGCCAGCGTGGCCGATGTGCTGACAGCTGCCGGTTTGTCTGTAGTCATGCTTGAAGAGGGTAAGCATATTCCGTCGTCATCGGCTTCTCCTATCGCAAGGGAGGCATTTTCGGCAGCTTGGCGCAGCGGAGGAATAACCGCCGCGATTGGCCGGCCCCCCATTACCTATGCGGAAGGCCGCTGCGTTGGGGGAGGAACAGAAATCAACAGCGCTATTACCCAGCGAGCCGATAGCGATCTCATTGATCAATGGCGCAAGCTCAACAGGATCGAGAACTTTACGCCAGATGACCTGGCGCCATATTACGAGCGCGCCGAGATGGCGGTAAATGCAAGCCTGACCCCCGGTCCGCTCGGACGTGCCACCGACATTCTGCGCCAGGGGGGCGAAGCGCTCGGCTGGGAAGTGTCGGAGCTAAAACGGGGACAACGTGCCTGCAAAGGCGCCAACCGGTGTTCTTACGTTTGTCCGAACAGCGCCAAGCAATCCATGGCGGTGACCCTTCTACCAAAGGCAGTGGACTGCGGCATGCGGCTGCTGGCGCAAATGCGGGTGGACAACATACGAATTGAAAAAGGCCGTGCCACAGAGGTCCTTGCCCGGTCGAGTGATGCCGGCGGACGAGCCGTGCAAGTGCGCGTCAAAGCCGGCATGGTGTTTGTTTGCGCGGGTGCAATTCACACCCCGGCGCTTTTGCGCGGCTCCGGCCTACGTAAACGCATTGGTAATACGCTGCGCCTTCACCCGACAATCAAGGCAACGGCGCTGTTTAACGAGCCTGTCGATGCGCATCAGTCGCGGCCTCCTCTGACGGCGATTACGGAATTTATGCCGGAACAACGCATCGGTGGATCGGTATTCACGCCCGCAATCTTTGGCCTCTCGCTTGCGGAAGACTGGACCAATCGCGGCGATCTGATGCGGGACTGGCGTTCTTGCGGCTCATATTACGGCATGATACGGCCCCGCGGAGTGGGCTCAGTGCGACCACTTGCCGGCTTCAACGAGCCGCTTGTCAGTTTCAAACTCGCGCCTGAGGACTGGATTGCTTTGAGCCAGGTTCTCACCCGTCTTGGCCAAGCCATGTTTGCGGCCGGCGCCCGCAAGGTATTCCCGAGCATATCGGGCCATGAAGGGTGGACGAGCCCTGATCAGGTGCATGAATTCTGGAACAAGCCTCTGCCAAAAGGGGCGACGAACCTGATGACGGTACACCTGTTTTCGAGCTGCCCGCCAGGCGAGCATCAGGATGCTTGCGCCGTCGACAGTTACGGACGGGTGCGTGGCGTCGAAAACCTCTTTGTCGCCGATGGCAGCCTCATTCCGGAAGCGCCAGGCGTCAATCCCCAAATGACTATAATGGCCCTAGCGTTCCGGGTTGCGGAAGCAGCGCTCTGTCATTCTGCACAAGAACGCGCCCGGTCAGCCGCAAGAGACAGAAATTGAGAGGGGTATTGATGTGCAGAAGATAATCCCGGTAACCCTGAATGTGCCCCTTGTGCTTCTGACAGGAGCCTCCGGATGGCTGGGCAGGCGCGTCGCGGCGGCGCTGACGACAGGTTTGCCGGAAGCACGACTTCTCGCAACCGGTGGCTTCCGGGTAAGGGCGCTCGTTCTTGCGGGAGAAGACGTGTCGCAGCTGCGTGAACAGGGGTTGGAAATCGTGACAGGTGATATCCGGGACATGGAAGCCGTCCGCGCATTCGTGGCCGGTGCCGAGGGCGCTGTATTGGTCCACATGGCGGGGGTCATTCATCCCAAAACCGTTGCCCAGTTTGAAGCGATCAACACGCAAGGCACGATCAATCTAATTACGGCAGCTCAAAAGATAGGTGTGTGGCGCGCGATTGTCATGTCGTCCAATTCGCCGATCGGCTGCAACCCACATCTGGATCACAGATTCACAGAGGAAAGCCCCTATAACCCGTATATGGGATATGGCCGCTCCAAGATGCTGCTGTCTCTTATACACAT
>NZ_JADFUD010000142.1:0-2950 GCF_054820065.1 Bradyrhizobium sp. UFLA06-06 | reverse complement strand
GTGAGCGTCATCCGGCGACCACGCACTGAGGGTTGATCTGGTCGGCTAGGAAGATCTCGTGGATTGGTTCGTCACGAGGTCACCATGTCAAAAGATAGTTGTAAGGATGGCGATAAGGATAGGCATGCGCCTATCCATGAGGACGGCTCCGACACGCTGCAGCGCGTCGAGATCATCACGGGGACCGGCCGACGACGGCGCTGGTCGACCGATGCGAAAGCGGCGATTGTCGCGGAGAGTTTCGCGCCGGGTGCAAGCGCTTCCGGGGTGGCGCGGCGACACGACATCAGCCCGAGCCTATTGTTTCTTTGGCGTCGTCAGGCAACGCGGGCGAAGCTCGCGGAGCGCAGGGATGGAGGCGTGCCATCAGACTTTGTGCCGGTCGCGATCACGGGCTGCGGAGGCAAATTGCCGCCATGCGAGGAGCAGGGGGCGATTGAGATCGACGTCGGCGTGGTTCGCATCCGTGTCGTGGGAACGGTCGACCGGCGAGCACTCTGCGAGGTGCTTGCGGCAGTCGGGACGGTTGGCCGATGATCGGGCTCCGCGCTGGGTTACCGATCTGGATCGCGACGCAGCCGGTCGATTTCCGTCGCGGCATGGACTCGCTGGCGATGCTGGTGAGCGAGGCGTTTGGAGCCAATCCGTTCGACGGCGGGCTGTGGGTGTTTCGCTCCAAGCGCCGAGATCGCGTGAAGATCCTGACCTGGGACGGAAGCGGCCTTGTTCTTTACTACAAGAGAATCGAAGGGCAGTTCAGCTGGCCGCCGATCAAGGAAGGCGTCATGCCGCTATCTCATGCTCAGCTCTCGGTGCTGCTCGATTACGCATGTTGATGCCCCTCCTCGTGAGGCTCAGTGATTCTGAGATCGAGATGATCGAGCTCATGATTGCGTAGTTTTCGAACAGCCTCAATCACGCGCGACGTGTTGGAGAACAGATGTGCGCCGGAAGGATGACGATCGATCAAAAGGCGCCCTTGCCTGATCTGAACGTAGAGCCAGTTCACGGGAATGTTCAATACGCTGGCAAGTTGCTGTGCGCTGAGCAAGTCGGTTGAATGCCGCCATCGTGTACGTTGCTCGGTAAGCCCCTTGAGGCCGGCGTGCAAGCGAATGCGCTGGACGGTGATCGGCAGCACCTTGTCGGTGCAATTTGGTGATCGGTGTCCTTCGCTCGTCAACATGGCAGCGATCTCGTCGTCGTGCATCTTGGCGCGGGCGAGCTCAAGCACGCGTTCTCGCATCTCCGCGCCTTGGGTAAGATCCGCTACTGAGTTGACGCGCATCTTTACCTCGATGTCGGTGACGGCTCCGCCGCGCCAGACGATCCTCATCCTGACGACGTCGTGCTCGCCGCGGTCGAGGATCACCTTGTCAATGAGACAGCGCAGCAGCGCCTTGCGTTTCGCGTCGGTCGTGCGCGGGTCCGTCCAGATCTCAGGCAGACGGCCGGAGAGGCGGACGATTTTGTCGTTCAGCGCCTTGTTGCCAACGGTGATCTGAGCGATAGCCTGGGGAGACTTCAAACGGGCCAGGGCCTCCTCTGCCACTCGGACCTCCTTCAGAGCCTCCTCCCAACGGCGCTCGAGCTCGGCGGCGACAAGCCGGTTGTCAGGATCGACGCGGTTGAACTGACGTTCGGCGAGCGCTGCTTCGTAGCGCCGGCGTTCGAGCTGCTGCTCGGCACCGCTCTGCATTGCTTTGTACGCCTGTTGCTGAGCGCGACGAGCGCACGACAATGCGTCGATCTAGGCCGGCGCCAGCGCTGTGAGGAACGCTTGCGCCACGGCGGCGTCAACGCGGCGAGCACGGATGTATTGGCACGCCGGCAGCCCCTGATGCGAACGCAGGTGATTGCAGACGTACTCGGCGCCCCCCTTGTAGCGAGCGTACATCTTGTGACCGCATCTTCCGCACCATGCGATGCCTTGCAGCAGTAGTTCGCCCTCACGTGGAGCACCCCTGGTCTTGTTGCGCATGTATTCTGCTCGGTTGTCGCTGACGATGCCCCTGATTTTCTCGTAGCTTTGCCAAGCGATATAGGGAGGATAGCGGTCCTTGACGATGACCCGCCATTGCTCGATCGGCTTCGGCACCTTCGTCGGTAATCTTCCGTCCGACAGTTTGCGCAGTCGTGTCCGTCCGTAGACGAAGGCGCCCGCATAGGCAGGATTCTTCAGAATCGCTGCGACCGCGGATGTCGTCGCCCGCGCCCAATGCAGATCGCCGTGACGATCGCGGCGCGGCAGCTCCAGACCACGGTCGTTGAACTCACGCATGACCTTGGCAATGGTGCGCACTTTCAGGAAGGTCTCGAACAGCAGCTCGAGCCGTTCCTGCACCTCCAGGTTCGGGTCCTTGACGACGACGCCAGAGGGATCGCGGACAAGGCCGATCGGTAAGGTGAGCGCAAGCTCACCGCGCTCCGCCTTGGCAAGAAGACCAGCCGTCAATCGACTACGTATCGTATGGAGCTCGAGCTCCGATATCGTCCCCTTTAGGCCGAGCAGCAGTCGGCCATTCGCGCTGCCAGGGTCATAGACGCCATCACGGTCGGCGATGAGGCAGCCGTGCAGGCCGCAGATATCGAGCAGCGGATACCAATCCGAGCAGTTGCGGGCGAGGCGCGTCACGTCGATCGACAGGATCAGACCAACCTCTCTGAGCCCAACACGTCCGACCAACTCCTTGAAGCCGCTGCGCTGAGCCGCCGACGCTCCACTGATGCCGAGATCAGCGTCGATGACGTCGATGCCAGCTTCGGGCCAGCCGAGCTCGATGGCGCGTTGGCGAAGCGCGTATTGCAATCGCAGACTCTCTTGGTTGGTCACCACCTGATGGGTCGTCGACTGCCGGATGTACACGACCGCCCGTCGCGCCAGGTGTATCGGCTTGACCAGCTCGGATTTCATGACTTGCCTCCGCCAGCACTGCGGCGACCTCGTTGA
>NZ_JADFUD010000141.1:0-3070 GCF_054820065.1 Bradyrhizobium sp. UFLA06-06 | reverse complement strand
CAGCCAGCATGGTGAATCAGAAACACACTGATTTGGGAATCCCAAATCGATTCAACCTAAACCCATCCCGCTTTAGATATCTTCGTGTCTGTCGATCCTCGTCATCGCCCCTGGCGCGAGTCCCGAAGGATCGACGGCGATCAGGTCGGCCGCCGCCGGGCGTGGCCTGATCAGCGGTCCGAATGCAGCTTCTCGAGAAACTCCTTCACGCCGCTGACGGCGCCGGTGCTGGAGGCGACATAGCCGGGAAGGGCGCCCACCGCCTTGTGAAACTCGCTGCTCTTCATGATGTCGAGCACGCGCTGCATCGGCTCGGTCTCGAGGAAGGCGCGCTTGCACACGAAGAAATAATCTTCCGTGAGCAGGCGGATGAAATCGAGCCCGAACTGCCGCGCGGCAGCTTCGACGCCGAAGCTCGCATCCGCCATGCCGCTGGCGACATAGGCGGCGACCGCGGCATGGGTGAACTCCATGTGCTGGGCGCCGTTGATCCGCCCTTCCGGGATCTTGTGCAGCGCCAGCAATTGATCGAACAGCAGCCGCGTGCCGGAATCATGGTCGCGGTTGACGAAACGGGCCTTGCGCTCGACCAGGTCCTTCAGCGACGTGATCTTCAGCGGGTTGCCGCGCTTGACCATCAGGCCCATCTCGCGCGTCACGAAATTGATGACGCGGTCCTCGCGCGGATCGAGCCACTCGCGGCAGGCCTTGATGCCCTGCGCGCGCAATTCGCCGCGCGGCAGGTGCACGCCGGAGAGATCGCAGGCGCCCTGCGCCAGCGAGACCAGCGAGTTCTGGTTGCTGACATAGCGCAGATCGACGCCGACGCCGCCCGCGCGGTCGAGGAACTCGCGCAGCTTGGAGACCGCAAAGCCGTGGCTGGCATGGACCCGGATCACCGACGGCCGCTGCTCGAGAAACGGCTTGATCTCGGTGACCAGTTCCTGCGCGAGGTTCTCGAGCTGCAGCCCGAGCCGCGCCTGCATGCGCTCGCCGGCCCACACCAGCTTCTCGCCGAATGGCGTCAGCTTCGAGCCCTTGCCGCGCTGGGTCTCCACCAGCGGCACGCCGAAGAAGCCGGTCCATTGCTCGATCAGGTTCCAGACATGGCGATAGGACAGCTGCGCGTCGTTGGCGGCGCTGGTGATCTTCCCGGTTTTCCTGATCTCGTTGAGGATGCCGAGCATCACGACCGCGGTCTGCGGGCTGTCCTCTTTCCGGAATCGCCAGACGGTCTCGATCTCGATCTGCAGCATGGTGGTCACCAATTATGAAATTGGCTTCATATCCTGGCATGCCAATAGGCACAAGATATCATATTTACTGCTGATCGAAGCCTCCTACGTTGAATTACAACACCAGGAGGAAATATGATGTCAGTTGCATATGACTATGAGCGTGACGCCCGCCGCGCCCCGACCATCAGGGACGAATTGCTGCTGATCGACGGCGCCCGCGTCCGTTCGCTGTCCGGAAACACCTTCGAGTCGCTCAATCCCGCCACCGAGCAGGTGATCGCGACAATTGCCGAAGGCAACGAGGCGGATGTCGACCGCGCCGTGGCGGCCGCCCGCCGCGCCTTCGAGGGGCCGTGGCGCACCATGCGCGCGGCCGAACGTGGCCATATTCTGCTCCGATGGGCCGAGCTGCTGAAGCAGCACGCCGATGAAATCGCAGCGCTGGAGAGCCTCGATGC
This sequence comes from Bradyrhizobium sp. UFLA06-06, assembly GCF_054820065.1. NCBI lineage: Bacteria > Pseudomonadati > Pseudomonadota > Alphaproteobacteria > Hyphomicrobiales > Nitrobacteraceae > Bradyrhizobium > Bradyrhizobium sp. UFLA06-06. The sequence continues at coordinate 1,374 of NZ_JADFUD010000141.1, read as the reverse complement.
CGGCAAGCCGATCTCGGCGGTGCTGCGCCAGGATTTTCCGGCCGCCATCGACACGCTGACCTATTACGCCGGCTGGGCCGACAAGATCAGCGGCGATGTGGTCTCGGCGCGCGACGACGTGCTGACCTATACGGTGCGCGAGCCGGTCGGCGTGGTCGCCGCGATCGTGCCGTGGAATTTCCCCCTGATGATCGGCATGTGGAAGCTCGCGCCGGCGCTCGCCTGCGGCTGCACGGTGGTGATGAAGCCGGCCGAGCTGACCTCGCTGTCGGCGCTCAGGATCGGCGAGCTCGCGCTCGAGGCCGGACTGCCGAAGGGCGTGCTCAACATCGTGACCGGCCCCGGCCGCATCGTCGGCGATGCGCTCGTCAATCATCCCGACGTCGACAAGGTGACGTTCACCGGCTCGCCCGGCGTCGGCCGCGGCATCATGAAGGGAGCCGCCGGCAACTTCAAACGCGTCTCGCTCGAGCTCGGCGGCAAGTCCGCCAATGTGATCTTCGACGATGCCAATCTCGAAGCCGCTGCCAAGGCCGCGGCTGCCGGCATCTTCTTCAACGCCGGGCAGGTCTGCTCGGCCGGCTCGCGCGTGCTGGTGCAGGAGAACGCCTATGACGAGGTGGTCGAGCGTCTGGTCGCCCGCGCCGAGGCGTTGCGGATCGGCGATCCCGCCGATCGCGCCACCGCGCTCGGGCCGGTCATCTCCGAGAAGCAGATGCGCTCGATCCTCGATTATGTCGAGATCGGCAAACATGAAGGCGCGCTGCTGGCCACCGGCGGCGCGCGGGTCGGTGACCGCGGCTATTTCATCAGCCCTGCGGTGTTCGCCAACGTCGCGCACGAGATGCGCATCTCGCAGGAGGAGATTTTTGGTCCCGTCGTCAGCGTGATCAAGTTCAAGGACGAGGCCGATGCGCTGCGCATCGCCAACGGCACGGCGTACAGCCTCGCCGCCGGCGTCTGGAGCGCCGATATGGGCCGCGTGCAGCGCTTCGCCAAGAAGGCCCGCGCCGGCACGGTGTGGATCAACACCTATGGCTACACCGATGTGCGGCTGCCGTGGGGCGGCGAGCGTGATTCCGGCCTCGGCCGCGAGCACGGCACCGCCGCGCTCGATAACTTTACCGAGCCGAAGGCGGTGTGGATGAATCTCAACGTTTGACGCGCGTCGAGAGACGCGAGAGCGCGCGTCACAAAACAGCTGTCGTCCCGGCGAAGGCCGGGACCCATAACCACGAATATCTGTTGTTGCACACGGGTGGGATGACGAGTCCCGCCAACAACGACTGCTGCGGAGTATGGGTCCCTGTGTCTTGGAAGTCTGTCAGGATGAGGGTGGGCGGGAAGCCGTTGGGTCCTTGGCGCTTGACGCCG
>NZ_JADFUD010000140.1:0-3230 GCF_054820065.1 Bradyrhizobium sp. UFLA06-06 | reverse complement strand
ATCAACAACGGCTCCATCGCGCCAGCCGGTGATGACGCGTTCAAAGCGGAAGTTATCTTTTGCGTTCAGGGAGCCATTAGCCCGCTCCTTGCCAATATCTTCCTGCACTACATCCTCGATCTCTGGACCCATCAATGGCGTCGTCGCCGCGCACGCGGTCGCATCGTGATCGTGCGCTATGCGGACGACTGTGCGCCACGACGGCGCGAAGGAGGTGTGATGTAGAGCACCTTTGAGCAGCCTTGCTGCACAGAAGATGGGGGTTGGCCCCTCGAACTCGGGTTGCAGGATCAGGGTTCAAACCACCGGCTGCTGCTTCGGCCCAATGGTCGAGGTGGTGAGCGAGACCGGAAAAGGCAGAGCAAGACTCTGTCAGGTAAGGATCGAGGAGACGAGCGCAAGCGAACCACCGATGAACTGTCGAAAGCGTAGGGAAGACGTCAAAACCAAGGGGTAGTCGTTATCTTGGGATCAGTCTGAGCGATACCTGTTTACGGCTCAGGCGGCGTCCGGCAGGCGAGGTGGCGTGACCTCGGTTCAGGCTTCTGTGCGGAACGTGGGAACCTGTATCGCGATGCCAAGGGAATGGTTCAAGTGGAAGCCCCACAAGAGTCTGAGTACCAATGCGCGATGCAGGGACGGAGCCGTGTGTAGTAGTGACGAAGGCACTGTAATGGTGGCGGAGCGAAGGCACGGCACTGTCCCGCTTGATTGGAAGAACAACCGGAAACGGGAGGACTCTTTTGGGTCAAGCAAAGCCGTATGACATCCCCAAGCGCTGGGTTTGGGAGGCGTACAAACGGGTTAAAGCAAATCGGGGCGCAGCCGGTGTGGACGAGCAGTCGATCGAGGTGTTCGAGGCAGACTTGCAGAGCAATCTGTACAAGCTCTGGAATCGAATGTCTTCGGGCAGCTACTTTCCACCGCCGGTCAAGCGTGTGCAGATCGACAAGCGCGACGGCGGAAAGAGGCCGCTAGGAATTCCTACGGTGTCGGATCGCGTTGCTCAGGCGGTCGTCAAAGGATATCTGGAGCCGGATTTGGAGAAACACTTTCATCCAGACTCGTTCGGATATCGACCCGGAAAATCGGCGCTCGATGCCGTTGGGGTTGCTCGCCAGCGATGCTGGCGGCATCCCTTCGTGCTCGATCTCGACATTCGGGCCTATTTTGACTCGATATCGCATGAGCTTTTGCTCAAGGCGATTCGGAAGCACACGGACTGCGCTTGGGTGTTGTTGTACATTGAACGGTGGCTTAAAGCTCCCGTTCAACTGGAAGACGGCACCCCTGAACCCCGAGAGAAGGGCACGCCGCAGGGCTCGGTGGTATCACCGCTGATGGCGAATCTCTTTCTCCACTATGCGTTCGACATGTGGATGCGAAGAAATCATCCGAGCATCCCGTTCGAGCGTTATGCCGATGATATTCTCTGCCATTGCGACAGTGAGCGGCAGGCACAAGAACTGAAGGAGGCGCTTGCGAAGCGCTTTGCCGAATGCGGACTGGAGCTTCATCCGGACAAGACGAAGATAGTCTATTGTAAGGATGACGACCGGCGAGGTGATTATCCTGAACAGAAATTCGACTTTCTGGGCTACACGTTCCGCGCCCGCCGGTCGAAGAACCGTTGGGGAAAGCACTTCGTCAACTTCAGCCCCGGTGTCAGCAATGCCGCGACGAAGGCAATCCGACAGGAAATCCGTGCCTGGCAACTACGCTGCCGGGTGGATAAGAGGATCGACGACCTGGCGAGGATGTTCAACCCGATCATTCGAGGCTGGATGAACTACTATGGTCGGTACTACAAGTCGGCGCTTTACCCGACACTACGCCATCTCGACCGATGTCTCGCGCGATGGGCGATGTCGAAATACAAACGTCTGCGGCGACATCGAAGACGGGCAGAGCACTGGGTACGGGAAATTGCTTGCCGCACCCCCACGCTGTTGGCCCATTGGCCGATGCTGCACAAGACGGCGGCTGGACGGTAAGAGCCGGATGAGCGGAGACGCTCACGTCCGGATCTGTGAGCGCCTGGGGGTGAAACTCCCCCGGGCGACTCGACTCGTCATTGGCTTCGAGAGCAAGGCAGATGCGCAGGAAATGCTCTTGGCCCTCAGGGCGCGGCTGGCCAGCTTCGGCCTGACGCTCCATGAGGACAAGACGCGGCTGATCGAGTTTGGCCGGTTCGCGGCCCTCTCGCGTCAGCGGCGTGGCGAGCGGCGGCCAGAGACCTTCGCCTTCCTCGGCTTTACCCACTACTGCGGGCGGACCCGGGATGGCCGGTTCATCGTGAAGCACAAGACGGAAGGGAAACGCCTGACGCGCAAGCTGACGGCGTTGCGCCAGGAGGCATGGCGGTTCATGCATGCGCCACTGGCCACGCAGCACGAGCGGTTCGCCGCCGTTCTGCGCGGGCACTATGGCTACTATGGCAGGCCGCACAACTATCCAGCGCTCAACGGCTTCTATCGGGAAGTGCGTCGGACCTGGCTGCGTTGTCTGAGACGGCGTAGCCAGAAAAGTCGGCGCATGGGCTGGCCGGAGTTCGAGACCCTGACGGCACGCTTCCGCCTGCCAACTCCACGCATCACTCGCACATGGGCGCAGGCGCGGATATGACGCGGGTTACTCTCGGGAAGAGCCGGGTGCGGGAAAGCCGCCCGCCCGGATCTGTGAGGGCAAAGCCGAATGGCCGAGCTACTCGACCACGACCCAGACCGATCCATTCTGAAGATCAGATGACCTCTCGTCGCTTGCTCGCGTCAGCGCCAAAGCTGACGAGACAAAAGCTTCCCGTTTTGAGATTGGCCGCAGAATTTCTGCTCCCCTGCTATCGATATTAATCAAAAGCAGATCCCGAGGGGCGTATTAGTATCGTTGATACAGCCCGGTTAGAATAGGTCAAGCGTTCAGCGAGAGGAGAAGGTCAGGATGATCTCCGAGGTGTTCATCACGTGTGCGGTCACGGGGGGAGGGGCAGCGCCGAGTAGCGCGCATGTGCCGGTGACCCCGGAGCAGATTGCAGACTCGGCGATCGAGGCGGCGCGGGCGGGAGCGGCAGTGGTGCACATCCATGTGCGTGATGTCGAAACCCGACGGGGCTCGCGTGATACGGCGTTGTATCGGGCAGTGGTGCAGCGCATTCGCAAATCGGATGTAAATCCGGTGATCAACCTGACCACTGGGATGGGCGGCGACCTCGTGCTGGGTGAGCCAGACTCTCC
>NZ_JADFUD010000013.1:0-166794 GCF_054820065.1 Bradyrhizobium sp. UFLA06-06 | reverse complement strand
CGACGCCTTCACCTCCGAGGAATGTGCCAACTACCTCAAAAATTCAGGCTATCGAACTTAATGCCATCACGCTTTAGACTGACGTGATCACCGATGCCGGCGGCACCGGCGCATAAAGCGCTTCGATGATGTCCGTGCGATGCTCCAGCACCGCGCGCTGGTTGATCGAGCCCTTGTCGGTGACCTCGCCGCGATCGATCGACAGCGGCGTGTCGAGCAGGATCGCGCGCGCGATCCGGTTCGACGAGCCGGTGGCGCCGGCGAGAACACGCGCGAAGCGTTCGCGAAAGGCAGCGCGCACCAGCGGATCATTGGCCGCGGCCGCGACGTCATTGGCGACCAGCGCCGGATTGATCAGGCGACAGCCGTCGAGATCGAGGATCACGATTGCGGCAAGCTCGTCGCGATTGAGCCCCGCGATCACGACGTCGCGCACCAGCGGCGCGCAGGTGCCAACGAAGCGCGCCCGCAACGGGCCGACGCTGACCCAGGTGCCGCTCGCCAACTTGAAATCCTCGGCGATGCGGCCGTCGAAATCGAAACCGGCATCGAGATCGCTCGCGTTAGCGGGCTTCAGCGCGTCGCCAAATTTGTAAAAGCCTTCCTCGTCGAACGCCTTGGCGGTCAGCTCGGGCTGCCGCCAGTAGCCGGGGGTCACGTTCGGGCCTTTGGCGCGGACCTCGAGTTTGCCGTTGTTCGGAACGAGCTTCGCATCATTGCCCGACACCGGAAGCCCGACATGGCCGGAGCGGCTGGTATCGGGGCGCACCGACATGAAGAACGGCGAGGTCTCGGTGGCGCCGAGCCCGGTCAGCATGGGCACGCGATAGCCCTTCTCCTGCACGGCGAGCGCATCGAGGCTGTTCCAGATGAACGGCGACAGCGCGGCGCCCGAGAAGAACATCGCATGTAGCCGGTCGAAGAATTTTGCCCGCAGACCGGCGTCGTCGCGCAGATAGGGCAGCAGCGATTCATAGCCCTTGGGCACGTTGAAATAGACCGTCGGCGAGATCTCGCGCAGGTTGCGCACGGTCTCCTCGATGCCGCCGGGCATCGGCTTGCCCTCATCGAGATACATCGAGCCGCCGTTGTAGAGCGTCAGCCCGACATTGTGATTGCCGCCGAAGGTGTGATTCCACGGCAGCCAGTCGACGATGACCGGCGGCTCGTCCTTGAGGAACGCCAGCGTCTCGCGCAGCATCACCTGGTTGGCGCAGATCATGCGCTGGGTGTTGATGACGGCCTTGGGATTGCCGGTCGACCCCGACGTCAGCAGGAATTTCGCGATCGTGTCCGGACCGATTGCCGCATGGGTCGCATCGAGGCGCGGGTCTTCCGGCGTTGCCAAGAGAGCGGCGAGGCGCGTCACCTCACGGCCGGGTACGGTGCCGCGGCTCGCGGCGATCTCGACATCGGATCCGACATTGGCACGCAGCGCATCGGCAAACTTGTCGGCGTCGTCGACGAAGATGAGGCCGGGCGTCAGAAGCTTGATGACGAAGCTGAGCTTGCCGTAGTCGCGCGACACCAGCGAATAGGCCGGCGACACCGGGCAGAACGGAACGCCGGCATAGAGCGCGCCGAGTGCCATCAAGGCATGATCGATCGAATTGCCCGACAGGATCACGATCGGCCGCTCGGCCGACAGCCCGCGCGCGATCAACGCGGACGCAATGCGCCTGATAGCCTCGAGCAATTGCGCGTAGGTGATCTGCCGCCAGCCGCCGCCGGCGGCACGTTCGGCCATGAACACGCGGTTCGGCTCGGCCTCTGCCCAGTGATGCAGGCGATCGGTGAGGCGAACCGGAAAATCCGCGAGGCTGAGCTTGGGGCGAAGATAGATCGTGCCGTCGTCGCGGCGCTCGACGGTGACGTCGGGATTGCCGAACGAGATCGGGCGCAGCGGATGCGCGGTGCTGGCGGTTGCAGACGGCGCGGCGCTCATGTCGGCTTCACCTTGGCGGTCTTGCGATCCAGGAACGCGCGGATGCGTTTCTTGGCTTCCTTGTCGCTCTGCGCCACCGTCGCCATCAGCGATTCCATCAAGAGGCCGGTCTGCGGATTGGCCTCGGCGATCATCGGCAGCGCCTGCAGCACGGCGAAGTTGGTCAGCGGCGCATTGGCGGCGACGCGCTCGGCAAGCTCCAGCGCCTTCGGCAGCGCGCCGTCCGCCTCGGTGAGGTATTGCGAGAAGCCGTAGGCGGCGCCCTCGGTCGCCGAATAGACCCGGCCGGTCAGCATCATGTCGGCCATCCGCGGCACGCCGATCAGGCGCGGCAGCCGCACCGATCCGCCGCCGCCGACGAAGATGCCGCGCTGGCCCTCGGGCAACGCGAAATAGGCCGACGGCTCGGCGACCCGGATATGCGCGGCGCAGGCCAGCTCCAGCCCGCCGCCGATCACGGCGCCCTTCAGTGCGGCGATGACAGGCACGCGGCAATACTGGATGCGGTCGAACACGCGGTGCCACATCTGGGAATGCACCAGACCCTCGGTGGCGTCGCGCTCGGTCAGTTCGGAGAGGTCGAGGCCGGACGAGAAGTGGTCGCCGACACCATGAATGACGACGGCGCCGACCGCATCCGGTATCGCGGAGAAGCAGTCCCGCAGCGCCAGGATGATGCCGTCATTGAGCGCGTTGCGCTTGGCGGGACGGTTCAGCCCGACCGTCAGCACCGCCCCCCGCGTCTCGATCCTGAGCAGCGAGGCGTCTCCCCCGCCGGCAGCGTTTCCCATGGCGTTATTGTTTCCTGTTCAGAATAGTTATGTTCTATAACGATTAGCGGGAGAGTCAATATGGGCGCGCACCACTGTCGATTCCGTCATCCTGAGGTGCACGCGCAAGCGGGCCTCGAAGGATGCACGGCCCGGCTGGTGGCCGTCGACCCTTCGAGACGGCCGCTGTGCAGCCTCCTCAGGGTGACGGTGATGGAGTTGATACGCGCAACTCCCCCACCACCCGTCGTCCCTGCGAAAGCAGGGACCCATAACCACCAATGATTATTGCTGCGCGACGGCGGAACGACGAGTCTCGTTCACGATACAGGCCGCGGATTATGGGTCCCTGCTTTCGCTGGGACGACACCGAATGTTGGCGGATCCCGGCAGGTGAGACGGCAAGCGTGCGAAGCTAAAGCACCTGATGCACGTCGATCACGACGCGGTCGGCGTGGCGGGCGGCGGAGCCTATGAAGATGTGCTGCATCAGCCAGCGGTAGTTTTCGGCGCCGGTTTCGAATTTCGGCACGGTGCGGAAATAGATCAGCTTCGGGTCGACGACCTCGCCGCGCTTCAGTTTCTGCAACAACTCGACCGGCCCGAAGCGGATGCCCTTGTTCTCGACATAGACGACGGCGCCGTCGTCGGTCTCGAACGCGTATTTCGCCTCCAGCTCGATCAGCTCATTGGGCCGGATGATCTGGAAGTCCGCACCGAACGAAAGCACCTTGCCGTTGACCTTCTCGCCCCTCACCTCGCCGCCGATGATCGGAATGATGCGGCGGACGCCGATACCGATGTCGCCGGCGGACGTTACCTCCGCGATCCGCGCAGTGATGGTGAAGACGTATTTGGTCTCAAGCTCGGGATTCATAGGCCTAACCAATCATGCGCTGCGGCAGCCAGGTCGCAAGCAGCGGGAACAGGATCAGGATCACCAGCCGGATCAAATCGGTGATCACGAACGGCAGCACGCCGACAAAGATCGTCGACATGTTGACGTCCTTGATCACGCTCTTGATCACGAACACGTTCATGCCGACCGGCGGATGGATCAGGCCGAGCTCGACCGTCATGACGATGATGATGCCGAACCAGATCGGATCGAAGCCGAGCGCGGTCACCACCGGAAACACGATCGGCACGGTGAGGATCACCATCGCCATCGCGTCCATCAGGCAGCCGAGTACCAGATACATCAGCAGGATCAGCGCCAGCACGCCATAGGGGCCGATGCCGAGCCCGGTGAGCAATTCGGTGACGTGCTGCGGCGTCTGGGTGATGGTGAGGAAATAGCCGAAGCAGAGCGCGCCGATCAGCACCGTGAACACAGCGGCCGCGGTGCGCGTCGCCTGCAGCAGCGATTGCAGAATGCCTTCCCTCGTCAGCTTGCCACGGAGGATACCGATGATGAAGGCGCCCACCGCGCCGACCGCGCCGGCTTCGGTCGGAACAAAGAAGCCGCCATAGAGCCCGCCGATCACGAACAGGAACAGCAGCAGCGGCGACCAGACGTCGCGCAGCGCGACCAAGCGTTCGTGCCATGACGCTTTCTTTCCCGCCGGCAGGAAGCCGGGCCGCGTCACGCCGATGATGCCGATCGTAATCATGTGCATCAGGATCGCGAGCAGGCCCGGCACCACGCCCGCGATAAACAGCTTGCCGATATCCTGCTGGGTGATGATGCCGTAGACCGCGAGCACGGTGGACGGCGGCAGCATCGCCCCGAGCGTGCCGCCGACCGCGATCACGCCGGCGGCGAATGACTGCGGATAGCCGAAGCGGCGCATCTCGGGATAGGCGACGGCCGAGAAGGTCGCGGCGGTCGCGACCGACGAGCCCGAGATCGCGGCAAAGCCGCCGCAGGCGGCGATCGTCGCGATGCCGAGCCCGCCCTTCCAATGGCCGACAAAGGTGTTGGCGGCGCGGAACAGCTCGCGGCTGATGCCCGAGACCGACACGAAGGCGCCCATCAACAGGAACATCGGGATCACGCCGAAGGAATAATCCGTCACCGTGCGCATCGTGGTCTGGCCGACCAGCTTGAGCGCCGGCGCGAAGCCGGTGAGATAGCCGAAGCCGGTGATGCCGACGAGGCCCATCGCCATGCCGACGGGGACACGGAGCAGCATCAGCACGAACAGGCTGACAAAGCCGATGACGGCGACGGTCTCGGGACTGAGGTCGAGACTCATGGCCGTCTACTCCGCGGTCTTGATCTTGGCATCATGGATATCTTCCGGATGGAAGATCAGGCGGTAGGTGCGGATCGCGATCAGCAGCACCGCGGAGACATCGCCGATCCACGACACCAGGAAGAACGGCCAGACCGGAACGCCGAGATCCATGGTGACGATATGGCTGTTCCTGGTGTCGATCACCTTGTCGACCAGCGTGTAGGTCTGCACGCTCACCACGAACAGCAGCACCAGCGTCGCGAAGATGTCGATCCAGCGCTGGTGGCGCAGCGAGGCGTTGGCCCAGACCAGATCCACGGTGATGTGGGTGCCGCGATAGCTGGTCGCCGCAATGCCCCAGAAGATCAGGATGCCGAGCAGAAACTGGCCGAAATTGTAGTAGTCGGGGATGGTCACCGCGAAGAATTTTCGCATGAACACCGCAGTGAAGGTGTTGAGCGCGACGACGCCGACGAAGAAGGCCGCCACCCATTCGATCGAATCGATGAAGCGGTCCATGAAATTCTTGCGCGCCGGCTCGGGTGGGCCGGTGATCGCGCCGTCTGGGGAGACTTCGGAGTTGGCAGCCATGATGTCGGACTATCGCTGTCAGGAACCGTCATTCCGGGGCGCTCGCCACGCGAGCGAACCCGGAATCCGGGGATTGTGGCGCGAGATTCTGGGTTCGCGCTGACGCGCGCCCCGGAATGACGAAGTCGGCTAGATCCCCGCCTCGTACTTCTTCAGCGTGGCCTGCAGATCGGCGTCGATCTTTGCCGCATCGCCGCCGGCCTTCTTCACCGCCTCGGCCCAGCTGTCGCGCAGCGGCTTGACCGCCTTCTTCCACTCGGCGAGTTGATCCGATGTCAGCGGATAGACCTCGTGGCCTTCCAGCGCCTTCATCTTGGTGCGGCCATTGGCTTCGAAATCGGTCCAGGGGTCGGTGACCTTGGAGGCCCATTCCGGCGTGCAGTGATCGTCGATCACCTTCTTCTGGGCAGCCGACATCGAATTATATTTGGCGAGGTTCATGTTGTAGGTGAACACCGTCGAATAGAGCGGCACGTCCATATGGTACTTCACCACCTTGTCGATGCCGAACAGGAAGATCGAGCCCCAGGGGAAGGTGATCTCGTCGGCCACGCCGCGCTCGATCGCGTCGCGCGATTCCGGCGCGGAGGCCTGCACATTGGTGCCGCCGAACATCTTGACCATCTCGCCGATGGTGCTCTGCGCAGGCCGGACCTTGACGCCGGAGAGATCGCTCGGCAGCACGATCTTCTTCTTACCGTGCAGCGCGCCGGGATCGTGGATGAAGGCGAAGCACAGCTTGGTGTCCTTCATCTCGGTCGGCGCATATTTGTGATACCACTCGTTCAGCGCCAGCGTGCCCTTCTTGCCGTCGGAGAAGGTGAACGGAAGCTGGCCGGCGGCCGCGATCGGGAAACGGCCGGGCTGATAGCCGGGATTGACATAGGTGACGTCGGCGATGCCGTCGCGCGCCATGTCGTAATGGTCGAACGCCTTGCCGAGCTGCTCGGACGGAAACACGGTGACCTTGATGGTGCCGCCCGATGCCTTCTCGATGTCGGCGGCCCAGGCCTGCGTCGCCGGCACCAGCGGATGCGCCGGCGGCACCCATAGCGACACTTTGAGATTGACGGTCTTGTCCTGCGCCATCGCGGGTCCCGCGGCCGGCACGATGGCGGCGGCCATCAGCACCGCCAACACTGTTTTCCTCATCACGTCTCCTCCTCTCCAGGCGGGCTTGCTGCCCGGTCTCATTACTTAACATGTTATCTAATTCAGACGGATATTCAAGACGAAATCCGCCGGGCGGACGCCTCGTCGCACCCTCCGCCGGTCCCGTCCCGCCGCATCTTGCGCTGCGGTGAACGTGCGTCCCTCGCAAATCCGCCTTGCCAAAACCGTTATATGATATAGTTGCCTTGGCAAGTTGACGGCGCGCGCCGCGGCGCGGGCGCCGGCTAAAAGCCTATCCGATCGGGAGGACAAGGTATTGCGGACAAAAGTAGCAATCATTGGCGCAGGTCCGGCCGGACTGTTGCTTGGGCAACTACTTCATACTTTCGGCGTAGACAACATCATTCTTGAGCGACAGACCCCCGACTATGTGCTGGGGCGGATTCGCGCCGGGCTGCTCGAGGAAGGCACCGTGTCGCTGCTTGAGAGCGTCGGCGCCGCTGCCCGGCTGCACCAGGAGGGCCTGGTCCATCACGGTCTCGAGCTGGCGTTCGGCGGCGCGCGGCACCGTATCGACCTGCATGGCTCGACCGGCAAGACCGTGACCATCTACGGCCAGACCGAGGTCACGCTCGACCTGATGAATGCCCGCAAGGCCGCCGGCCTGGCCTCGATCTACTCGGCGGCCGACGTCAAGCCGCTCGATTTCGACACCGATCATCCGCGCGTCAGCTACGTCAAGGACGGCGTCACCCACGAAATCGCCTGCGATTTCATCGCCGGCTGCGACGGCTTCCACGGCATCAGCCGCGCCAGCGTGCCGGCTTCGGCGATCACCAGCTACGAGCGGGTGTATCCGTTCGGCTGGCTCGGCATCCTCTCGGAGACGCCGCCGGTCTCGCCGGAGCTGATCTACAACAACCACGAGCGCGGCTTTGCGCTGTGCACGATGCGCTCGTCCCACCGCAGCCGCTATTACGTGCAGTGCCCGCTCGACGATCATGTCGACCAATGGTCGGACGATCGGTTCTGGGACGAATTGAAGCGGCGCCTCGACCAGAAGGCCGCCGACGAGATCGTCACCGGCCCCTCGATCGAAAAGAGCATCGCGCCGCTGCGCAGCTTCGTCGCCGAACCGATGCGGTTCGGTCGCATGTTCCTGGCCGGCGACGCCTCGCACATCGTGCCGCCGACCGGCGCCAAGGGCCTCAACCTTGCCGCCAGCGACGTGCATTATCTGTCGCAGGCGCTGCGCGAATATTACGACGAGAAGTCCTCCGCTGGCATCGATGGCTATTCGGGACGCGCGCTGGCGCGGGTCTGGAAGGCGGTGCGCTTCTCCTGGTGGATGACCTCGATGCTGCACAAATTCCCCGACGAGGGCGAATTCGCCGCGCGCATCCAGATCGCCGAGCTCGACTACCTCGTCAGCTCGAAGGCGGCCTCGACCTCGCTGTCGGAGAACTATGTGGGGCTGCCGTTCTAGGCGAGCTCGCTGTTTCTTTCGTCGAGCAACCTCTCCGTTACACACTCAGCCGTCATACCCCGCGCATGCGGGGTATCCAGTACGCCGCGGCTTCTCGATTCATGCCGTGCGGTCTCTGGAATACTGGATCGCCCGGTCAAGCCGTGCGATGACAGCAGGAGATGTGGCGACAGGCCCGCGCTACATTCAAACACCTGCGCAAATCCCGTTTAAAACTTTGTAGGCGGTGAAACCGTCATCGACATCGCGTTCAATGGCGTCAACCCAACGTCATATGCGAGCTTTCAGATGAGCACCGATACGCAAGTCGTCCCCGATACTCCCCAGGACGTCCCTCAAGGCTTCGAGCCGCTGTTCCGCAAGAGCCCGCTCACCGAGCCCTGGGAGCCGCTTTACCAGAAGAAGACCGAGCGGGCCGTCATCATCGGCCTGCGGCTGGCGAGGCCGCACACCAACGGCCGCGGCCTGATCCATGGCGGCCTGATCGCCGCGCTTGCCGACAACGCGATGGGCTATAGCTGCGGCCAGGCGACCGGCTGGACCACCTCGTTCGTGACGATCTCGCTCGCGGTCGATTTCGTAGGCTCCGCCAATGTCGGACAATGGCTCGCAATCGAGAGCGACGTGATCAAGACCGGCAGCACGATCTGCTTCGCGCAGAGCCTGATCAAGGCCGACGGCGTGACCATCGCACGCGCCAACGGCACCTTCCGCGTGGTGCCGAAGAAGCCGCCGGTGAGCTAATCGAAGTACCAGTCGGTGATCTCGGTCACGAGATCGATGAAGGTCCGCACCTTGGCCGACAACAGCCGCGTCGTCGGATAGACGACGTGGATCGGCACCGCCGGCTGCTCGAACTCGGCGAGCACGATTTGGAGCCGTCGCGCCTTCAGCGATTCGGCGGCCTGGTAGGCCATCACCCTCGTCAGTCCGCCGTCCTGCTCGGCATACTGGATCGCGGCGTCCGAACTGTTGCTGGTGAAGCGCGGCGTAGGAGTAATGCGGATTTCGCGGCCATCCTCCATGAAGCGCCAATCCGGCGTCGCGGTCATGGCGCCGAACTGGATCGTGTCATGGGCGGTGAGGTCCGCCGGCCGCTTCGGCCTGCCGCGAAGCTTGAGATAGCCGGCGGACGCCACCACGATGCGGCGCATCCGGCCGACATGCCGCGCCACGAGCGTCGAATCCGGCAGGTGCCCGATCCTGACCGCGAGGTCGACGCCGTCCTCGACCAGATTGATCCTGCGATCCGACAGCCGCAGGTCGACGCCGACATCGGGATAGCGCTTCAGGTAAGCGCTCACCACCGGGCTGACATGCAGCCGCCCGAAGCCGAACGGCGCCGAGATCACGAGGCGGCCCTCGGGGCGGGTGCGCTCGCTCTCGACCGCGTCCTCAGCTTCCTCGACATCGGCGAGGATCCGGCGCGCCCGCTCCAGATAGCGCGAGCCGGCGTCGGTCAACGTCACCTGCCGCGTGGTCCGCTGCAGCAGCCGCGCGCCGAGCCGCTCCTCCAGCGCCGCGATCAGCCGCGTGATGGCGGACGGCGACAGCCCGAGCTTGCGGGCGGCGGGGGCGAAACCCTCAAGGTCCGCCACCGCGACGAAGGCCTGCATGGCGTCGATCCGGTCCATAGCACTATTGCATAATCGGCAACAGTGAAGTGTCAATGCACAAGATTGCTTACGATCCGGGAATGTCCATTTTAGGCGTCGAGGACAACCGCTTCAGGCGCCCGTCACGGGAGGCTCCGATGTCAGATGGTCACAGCTATGCGAGCGACGTCGCATTCAGTCCGGCGGTGAAGGCGATCCAGACCCGCAAGGGCTCGCGCGCCACCTACGCCGAGGTCGAGGCACATGGCGGCTGGCGCAGCGAGATCGACGAGAACCTCGCCGGCTTCCTCGGCGAGGTGAACAGCTTCTATCTCGCGACCGCGTCGGCCGACGGCCAGCCCTACATCCAGCATCGCGGCGGGCCGAAGGGCTTTATCAATGTGCTCGACAAGCACACCATCGCGTTCGCCGATTACAGCGGCAACCGGCAGTTCATCACCCAGGGCAATCTGTCGGAGAATGCCAGGGCGTATATCTTCGTGATGGATTATGCGCACCGCCGCCGCGTCAAGCTGTGGGGCGAGGCGAAGGTGGTGGAGGACGATCCGGCGCTGACGCGCGCGCTGATGCCGCAGGGATACCGCGCGCGGCCCGAGCAGGTGATCCTGTTCAAGGTCACAGCGTGGGACACCAACTGCCCGCAGCACATTCCGCAGAAGTTCGACTCGGCCGATGTGGCGGCAGCGCTGGCCTCGCGCGACCAGCGCATCGCCGAGCTCGAGGCGGAGCTCGCCGCATTGAAGGGCGAGCCCGCTGCTGTGGCGCCGGCTTAGGCCGCCTGCTGCTGCAGCGGCGCCCAGCTGAATTCCGGATAATATTGCCGCATCATCCGGCCGACATAGGCGGTGAGATTGTCGAACTTCTCGGTGCGCTCGCGCAGCGGCGAATCGAAGAACGGGGTGAGGATTCCCGCCAGCGCGCCGAACGCGGTGGCATCGGTGCCGCACGGCGCATCGCCCATCAGATACGGCTTGTCGCCGAGTTGCACCGACAGCGCGAACAGCGAGCGGATCGCGAGATCGACGTCTTCGTCCGGCCCGTGGCGGCCGAGCCCGCTCAGCAGATAATTCTCGGCAACGCGGAACTGGGCGTCCTCGCGCATCTTGTCGCGCATATGGTCGGGCGCGCCGTCGAAGAAATGCGCGGGCCCCTTGGCGAAATTGATGTCGTCGACCCAGCGCGCGCCGACCAGCGCCCAGTAGACGTGATGCTCGATCATGCGCTCGAAGGCCCAGGCCTGGGCGCGCGCCTGCAGGCTGAGCGGCGCGTCGAAATCGAAAGCGTATTTGCCCTCAATATGGGCGCGGATGAAGGTCGAATCGGCGATCGTCTCGCCGTCGTCGGCGATGAACGGCAGCTGGCCCTTGGGAGAGGCCGGCGGCATCGCCTTCTCCTTGCGATAGTCGAGCCCGGCCATCTTGAGCTGGACCTCGGTTTTGGTCACGAAGGGGCTGATTTCCGGCAAGCCGAAGCCCGTGCCAAAGCCAAAAAGCGTAATCATATGAAGCTCCCGATCGCCTGTGGTCGTGAATTGAGGCTAGCCGTCCCCTGCTGCCAGCATGGTGTCAGCAGTAGTGGCATTCACTGTCGAACGGGCCGACGGGCGCGAGGCGGCGAACCGCCTCGCGAACGCGCTTGACCAGCCGTGCCCGCCCGTAGGACCAAACCGTGCTGATCGACTGTGCGATCAGCGCGACCAGGGCCCAGCGCAGGTCGCCGGAGGTGGAGTAGACCGTGACCAGCTGTTCCAGCGCAAAGCCTTGCGCCTGCCGGAAACCGAGTTCGTCAAGATTCGTCATGGACAAATTCCCTTCACTTGAGGTGTTGTCCTGATATAGCCCCCACCTGCTGCCAACATGCTGTCAGCAGCAGCCGGACGGGACCCAGAAAAGTCTGCGCACCGAGAGACCACGAGCCCCGTCAAGACAGCTGCCGAGCTGACAAGACACTCGACAAGACACGTGCCAAGAGAGCGATCGAGAGAGTTGCCATGAGACGCGCCGACCGGCTGTTTCAGATCATCCAGGTGCTCCGCCGCACCCGTAAGCCTTTGACCGCCGATGCAATCGCCGCCGAGCTCGAGACATCGAAGCGGACGATCTATCGCGACATCGCCAGCCTGATCGAGCAGCGGGTGCCGATCCGCGGCGAGGCCGGCATGGGCTACATCCTGGAGAAGGGATTCGACCTGCCGCCCTTGATGCTGACACCCGACGAGATCGAGGCCTGCGTGCTCGGCGCGCAATGGGTGGTCGGCCACGCCGATCCCGCGCTGGCACGCGCGGCCGAGGACCTGATGGCCAAGATCGCCGAGACCGTGCCCGACCGGCTGCGGCCGTTCGTGCTGGAGCCGGCAAGCCGGGCCCGCTCGGCCTGGAACCGGGAGCCCGACCGCATCGACATGGTCAGGACCCGCAGCCAGATCCATGAGGGCAAGAAGATCACGCTGAACTATCGCGACGAGCATGGCCGCGATAGCGAGCGCACGATCTGGCCGATTGCGGTCGGCTATCACGAGGCGGTGCGGCTGCTCGCCGCCTGGTGCGAGTTGCGCAGGGATTTCCGCAGCTTCCGCACCGACCGCGTGGTCACGGCGGTCTATCACGACGAGAAATATCCGGAGCGGCGCGACCTGCTCAGGGCGCGCTGGCGGCGCAGCCTGGTCTGGGAAGCGCCGAGGGACACCTGATGGCCGACAACGCGATCGACGCAAGCCCCTGCCAGTCCTGCGGTGCCTGCTGCAGTTATTCGGAGAACTGGCCGCGCTTCACCACCGAGGACGACGCGCAGCTCGATCTGATCCCGGCGCAATTCGTCAACGCGCAACAATCAGGCATGCGCTGCGAGGGCGACCGCTGCTCGGCGCTAGCGGGCCGGGTCGGAGAGGCAACGCGCTGCGAGGTCTATGCGGTGCGGCCGGAGGTATGCCGGACCTGCCAGCCGGGCGACGCGGAATGCGCGATGGCGCGGCGCCGGCACGGGCTGCCGCTCGTCCCGAGCGTGCAGCCGGGTTGAGCACGGCTCTTTTATTTGCGCATGATCTCCGCGCAAACGCGTTCCGCGTTTGTCGCGAGGGAAAACCGGTTTCCACTTTTCCGGATCATGCTTAAGCCGTCACGGTCACCGTCTCGCTGACGTCCTCGTCGTCGAGGTCGTCATCGACGACAGGCGCGAAGGTCGACAGCGGCTTGGTCGACAGCGTGATCGGCTTGCGGCCGCCATGCGAAACGGTCGCGGCGCGGACCGGCTCGCGCGACAGCGCGTAGAGCGTCGAGCCGACACGACCACCGGAATTCACCAGCTCCCATTCGCTGCAGCTCGACGCGATCGCGACCGCGAGTGCGTGCAGATGGCTGCGGCGATAGCAGAACAGCGCGAGCTGCGCCCTGACATCGGGCGCGACATTGGCAACCAGCAACGAGAGCCCGTTCGGATTGGCGCGATACATCTGGCCGAGCAGGTCGTCGGCAACCGGGCAGGCATCGTTCTCGAAGGCGTCGCGGCTTGAAAACATTTGCAAATCCCCCTCGATCGGGAAGATGCCGCGTAATCCTCTAACGAAAGGTTAACCACGGCCTCCGGTCGCTTCCGGAGGGTCTTGCCCGTTGCGCGCGAATCACATCCGCCCGCCGCGGCCCGGCTGGATTCCTGGTCCAGGATGTGAGGAAAGGTGCGCGCGAACCGCTCAGTTCGCGGCCATGTAGATCGACAGCGCGAAGCCGGTGAGGTGGTGCAGCGCCTGGTCGACCCCGATCAGGGTCCAGAACCAGGGATGGCCGGACTCCAGCGTCACGCCGAAATGCGAGGCGCAGATTCCCTTGCAACGATCGACGATGATGTGGATCACGAAGTCAATGAAGGCGACGTACCAGAACCGCGGCGCCACCACCAGGATCAGCGCCAGCGCGACCGCGAGATGGACCAGGCAATGCGCCAGCAGCGGCATGGCCCAGCCGGTCTTCTGGTCCTTGCCGATCGCCATCCAGGCGTTCTGCAGCATGAAGTCGGCGATGATGTGCTTTGCGGTGAGAAGCAACATCCATCCCACCAGGGCACCAACCGACACCGACGATGACATGGAGGGAAACAACAAGCTGACGCCCTTTTACTTCGATGAATGTGATTGCAAGAAATCCGGGTCAGGCCGTCAGCACAATTCCGCAAACCGAAGCGTGTCTCATTTATGACATCTCCGGCGCCGGAATGCACCTGCGCCTGCTCGAAAATCACATCTCGGTCCGGGCGTCGATAGTGGCAATGGTCATGTGGCATCGCGGCGCAGGTCGGCCGGGATTAAGGTTACGGCCGGCGGCCGGTTTGCATTCCCCCCGGAGAGGTATATCGTCGGCAACATAGGAAATTTTCTTTCTTTTATAGTCATTTACGGATTCACCGGGCAGCGCCGCGCCGATCGGGTTGTTGCGGTAACGGGCCGTCCCGGACGGGTGATGAGCCAGGTGATCAGCCATGAGTGCCGAAGCCCCCTCGCCTGCGCCGACGCCGCCGCGCCCTCCGGTCGCCAAACCGGTCGTCAAGACCAACCGCGCACAGATCATCGTCTTCACCCTGCTGACGCTGCTGCTGAGCGCGGTCACCGTGATCGGCGGCCGCCTCTGGCTGCGCAATTCCGAAACGCTGGTGTTCGCGGTCGGCGATGCCAATGGCCCGGAGGCGAAATTCGCCGCCAAGCTCGCCACCGTGCTGAAGAACAATTCGTCGCGGCTGCGGCTGAAGATCGCGCCGAACCCCGACAACGCCAAGGCGCTGGCGCAATTCGATCGCCGCGACGCCTCGCTGGCCATCCTGCGCACCGACGCAAGGGTGCCGCCGCGTGCCCGCGCCATCGCGATCCTCGAGCATGACGTGGTGCTGGTGCTCAGCCCCGGCGGCAAGAAGATCAAATCGCTGAGCGAGCTCAAGAAGAAGCGGATCGCGGTCGTCGGCGACGGCGAGAGCAACGTCAATTTCGTCCGCAGCGCGCTCGAGATTGCCGACAGCCCCGACGCGGCGCAGCGGGTACAGCAGGCGCCGCCGAACACACCTTTCGACAAGCTGTTCGCCTCTGGCTTTGCCGCCGTGCTCGCGATCGAGCATGCCTCGAAGATCGTGAAGGACAAGGCCTACGAACAATATGCCAAGCGCGCCGGCGGCTTCACGCTGAATGCGATCGATGCGGCCAAGGCGCTGGCGCGCAAATACCCGGCGATTTCGGAGGAGACGGTCTCGACCGGCATGCTGTCGTCCTCGCCGGCGATCCCCGATGACGAGGTCGACACCATCGGACTGGAATGGCTGCTGGTCGCGCAATCCTCGATGTCCACGACGACAGCCGCCGAGCTCGCGCGCATCATCTATGAGAACAAGTCGGAACTCGCGCTCGACGACGGCTTCGCCTCCAAGATCGAGCCGGCGGCGACCGACAAGGACGCCTTCATCGTCGCCCATCAGGGCGCCGCCGAATACATCAACGACGATACCAAGTCGTTCATGGATCGCTATAGCGACGTGATGTATCTCGGTGCCGCCGCGCTCAGCATCATCGGCTCGATCTTCGCTGCGATCTACACCAAGATTACCCGCGTCGCACCGGAGAAAGCCAGCGAGCTGGCGGGCAGGATCCTCGACATCGGCGAGCGCGTCGAGCACGCCACTTGCGCCGAGCATCTCGACGAATTGCAGGACGAGCTCGAGGCGATCCTGCGCGGCGCGGTGATCGGCTTGCGCGACGGCACCGTTTCCGGCGACGGAATGGACACGTTCAAGCTCGGCTACGAATTGGTCCGCGACGAGATCGCACTGCGCCGCGACCACCTCAAGCGCCACCCGGCGACGCCGGACGAGAACCTCGTGGTGGTGAAGGCGGCGAATGGGTGAAGCCAGGCCGTTGGTTACGCCACAAATACAACTGTCGTCTTTGCGGTCGCGCCACATGCACCACTGTCGTCCTGGCGAAAGCCAGGACCCATTACCACCGCTTTCGCTGATGAACGGGATCGCGGCCCCAGCATCGCGCAACAATTGAGACTTGGGGTAATGGGTCCTGGCTTTCGCCAGGACGACATCGCGTATGTTGAACGGCCGGGTGAACCATACAACTGGGCGCTCTCGACATGCAGCGGAGCACAGCGCTATCACCCGGCCGCCGCGTCCGTCGGCGTCGCGGCGGCATCGAGCTGCCGTCCCTCGTGATCCATGTGCAGGTAGTTCGGGTTGAACAGGCCGGCCTGCATCAGCCGCTCGAGATTGGGGACGACCAGGGTCTTTCCCTTCAGTACGATCAGGCCGCCGGCGCGCAATTCCTGCAGCGTTCGGTTGACGTGAACCTTGGAGAGCCCGGTGGCATCGGCGAGATCGCCCTGGGTCAGCGGGAAATCACAGCTGTCGCCCTGAGTCAGGCCAGCGGCACGCAGCCGGAGCCAGATCTCGCACAGCAGATGGGCCATCCGCTCCAGCGCCGTTCGCTGGCCGAGGCTCATGGTCCATTCGCGCTGGATCGCCGCGTTGACCAGGGTTTCCCACCAGAACGCGGTCACGATGCGCGGATGTCCGGCTGCGACCTTGTCGAAGAATTCGCGGGAGAGGTCGGCGATCGACACTGAGGTGACGGTACCGATCGAATGATCCATCTCGCGCAGGATGAAGACGTTCACATCGCAAATGTCGCCGGGCAGGAAGAAAGCCACGATCTGACGCCGGCCGTCCTCGAGTTGCTTGTAGCGATAGGCCCAGCCGGACAGGATCAGATGGACGTCCTTCGGCTTCTCGCCCTCGCGGACGATGTCGACCCGCGGACCGAAATGCCGGACGCGCTCGGTGGACGCGCGATTGAGAAGGACGTGGTCTACCGGCGAAAGCCGTGCAAACTGCTCCAATTTCCGGATTAGCGACGCCAACGACATTGGTCTCCCGCATGTTCAATCGGGCAACTGCAGGACCGACTTCAATTACGTATGTTACATTGCACAGCTTTTGACGTATGTTCACTAGTGTACAGACGCCCCAAGGATGCGACGGTAACGTCGTCAACCGCCATACAGGCAGCTCCGGTGGGGCAACAGTGAAGTGCGGGCCGGCGCCGCTCAGACGAGCGGCACGCCGTAATATTCGTTCACCGCGCGCGTGGCGCCGATATCCGACCAATTCCAATCCCGCTCGCTGCCGTATTTCGGCGCGCCGCGCAGCTGGCTCTCGGTGACGCCGGTGACATAGCCGCCCAGCCTCGTGTCGTATTTGAGCGACTGCCAGGGCAGCGGATAATGGTCGTTGCCGAGACCAAGAATGCCGCCGAAGCCGAGCACGGCGTAAGACACCCGCCCGCTCTTCTTGTCGATCATCACCCGTTCGATCGAGCCGATCTTGCGCTCGTCGGAGCCATAGACCGCGGTGCCCTCGACCTTGTCGCTGCCGATCAGGTTTCCGACCTCCTTCTCGTCCATCGCCATGTCAGTTCTCCATTGATCCCTCGACGCCAACCGTCGACCCGGGTCATCGTTCCTGCCGCATTGCCGCGATTGCTGCAGAGCGGAACGCCGTTCAGCCTGTTGGAGGATCGCCGCGGTCGTCTGATGTCATGCCGGATCCCGGCGTCTTGTCGGCATCGTTCAATTTCGGATCACGCGTCGCTTCGCGCGCATTCGACTTTCGCGGGTCGGTCTTGTGCGCGGTTTGCGCGCGCTGCTTGTCGGCCGGCTGTTCCTGCCCCTTATTGTCCTTCACGATACCCTGATTGGAATGTGCCATTGATGATGTCCTTCTTGGCTTATGTCCTTCTTGTTTCCTTGGCCGCTTTGCTTGAAGACATGCGGGCCTCGGCGATCAAATTCGCCGAGGCCCGTCACCGGAGTGGTCCACCGCCTTTCGGGGAGCAAAGCAGCGAACGCACGGGTGTTACGCAGAGCGCCGAAGATCGTTCCTGCGGTCCTGCGCGATCCTTGGTCCCGATCCTTGGTCGCGATTTTTGGTCGCGACTTTGGGCGCGTGTTTTTTCAATTCGCCCGATGTCATGGGTTAACGACGGCATCCTGGGAACAAGCCTAGTATTGCTGGTTCCAGCTCGGAGACGGCATGATCAAGAAGAAGCGCAACAGGTCGCGGCCTCCCGGATCGTTTGAAAACCGCTTGCAAAAATTCGCCGAAGATTCGCGCATTGCGGCACGCAAGCTGCCGCCGGGACGGGAACGCGAAACGCTGATGAAGAAGGCCAGACAAACCGAGACTGTGATGGAAGTCAGCGAGTGGCTGACGTTCCGCAAGTAGCCGCGAGTCGCAAAGGAGAGCTGCGATGATCGAGGAACGGTTTGACTCACGCACGCTCTTCGCCATGAACGCTGCGCTCGATCGCGTTTGCGCAGACGCACCTCACGGCGAGGAACATGACACCCGCCGCCGCGTTGCCAGATACATCATCAAATGCGCCAAGAACGGCAGGACGACGCTCTCCGAGCTAACCGAAGCCGGACAGCAGGCGCTGGCCAAGGCCACCGCCGCGGCGGGATAACCGGCGCAATTGCCCTGTTGCCCTCGGCCCTCAGCAGAGGCAGCTACGCATGCGCATTGCAATCAGCATCGGTCTGCTGGCCTTTCTGGCCGCCGTCGGCGCCTACGCCTATGAAGGCCTGACTGTGGACGCTCCGGTGCCGACCTACGGCATTGTGGTGTTCACGATCGGCATTGCGGTTCTGGTTGCGGTTTGCATCGGCCTGATGGGGCTGTTGTTCTATTCCAGCCGCCGCGGCTACGACGAGCCGCCGCACGTGAAGCGGTAGAGAGCGGGAATGCAACGCACTCGAGCCCGTCACCGTCATCCTGAGGAGCGCGGAACGCGCGTCTCGAAGGATCGACGGCCCGCCTGTGGCCGTGCATCCTTCGAGGCTCGCGATGCTCGCACCTCAGGATGACGGGTCAAGCACTCTCGTTCAATGCGACTCAACCGCCGGCGCCCGCGCGCGAATCTCCGCGATCTTGCGCTTCAGCGCTGCCTGCCGCGGATCGGGCAGGATGGCGGCGCGCGCTTCCGCAATGGCGTCGGCAAGATCGGGAAGCACGAGCACGCCGTCGAAGGTCGGCTTGGCGAGCCCGTCGATGATCACGTGCCAGTCCGCGATGCCCTGGCGGTAGGGATCGCCGTAGCCCTGGATCATGGTCGCGGTCTGCACGACCGCCGGGGCGGCGCTCGGCTGCTTGGTTAGGCTGCGGTCGATCATGTGCAGCCAGCGCTCGACCCAGACGCGCTCCCTGGCATAGCGTCCCGAGAACAGCCGCCAGCGCTTCAGGCCCGCCTCGATCCTGAGCCGGCGAACGCTGAAGCGGTTGTTGGCGCTGAAGCGAATCGAGACCCGGCGACGCCGCCAGCCGAATTGATCCAGCACGCCGAGCACCGGATCGGCGACCACCGCCGGCAAGGCGTCGATCAACTCGTCAAGGCGAAACTTCTTGACGTCGTCGGCCGAGCGCGCCGCAAGGCCGCCCACCGCATTGACTTCGCCAAGCTTGAGCTGCGCGATGCGGATCGCGTCCTCATAGGCCATGCGCTCCGCCATCAGGCGGGCGATCTCGGCAAGCAGGGCGTCGTCGACGCCGCGGCGGCCGGCGAAGCGCTTGAGCCGGTCGATATAGAGCTGAGCGTAGCTCGTACTCTGATAGGCGATCAACAGATCGATGGCCTTGGTGACGGCCGGCCCGAGATGGTCCGGGCAGGCGTCGGGCAGCACCGGCGGCCCCTCGTCCTCATCGCCGATGATGTCGGCAAAGAGGTAACGGAGCGAAGCCAGGAGACCGTCGTCATCCGGCACTGCGGCGCCTCCAGAACTCGTCACGGGGCTCATGCAGGTTTTGGCTCCGCAACCTGTGGGGTCGTGTGCTGCGCAAGTTGCTGCTCGAGCGTCGAGATATTCTGGAACAGACGGGCGCTGGCGAGGCGCAGAAAGTAGAAGCCGAAGGCCGGGTTCTGGACGTAAAGCTGCTCGACTTGGTCATAGGTCACTGACAGCACCATGCCGGTCTCGACGCACT
This sequence comes from Bradyrhizobium sp. UFLA06-06, assembly GCF_054820065.1. Lineage (NCBI taxonomy): Bacteria > Pseudomonadati > Pseudomonadota > Alphaproteobacteria > Hyphomicrobiales > Nitrobacteraceae > Bradyrhizobium > Bradyrhizobium sp. UFLA06-06. The sequence continues at coordinate 147,082 of NZ_JADFUD010000013.1, read as the reverse complement.
CCAGCGTCTGGGTTCGCGTGTTCGACGGCGACAGCATGCCGAACTCGCCGACGAGGGCGCCGACCGGCAGCTCGATGCCCGATTCGACCAGGCGGAAGCGGCCGCTGACAATGTAGAACATGCTGTCGGCCTTCTCGTCCTTGTAGAACAGGACTTCGCCCGCGGTGCATTTGCGTTCCGTCGTGAACGGCTTCAGCCATTCCATCGACAGATCGCTGTTGACCGATTTCTTCACGTTGCGGACCAGTTGCAGCATCTGGTGCAGCCGATAGGTGTTCACCGGCAGCAGCACGGCATGCAGAATCAGCGTCGCATAATTGTGCGTCGGGACGGCGGTCGCGATCAGGATGATGTTGGTCAGGATGGCGAAGACGCGCAACGGGATCATGGTGCGCATTGACAGCGTGGCGACCACGAAGATCGAAGCGAAGAGACTGCCGGCAGCGCCGGCGTGCTGCGCGAGATGTGAGGTATCCATCGGAAACCAGCCAATGCTCAAGAAGTGAATAAGATCGTCTTATTAGTCGCTTCATTCCGGCCCGGGTCGCATCAGCGACCAGCATCCCTGATATACGGGGAAAAAGCGACGATTTGTCCGATTTCTCACATTCGCGGGCGCAAAATCGGGCCAACATGGTTAGGCCTTTCGTCCAACTGATGCGGTCGTCTTCCCCAGCGATCATGCCGCCACGGCCTGCGCGTTGACGGCCTCAACCGGGAGAGGCACGTTGTGCCATCGGCTCCGCCGTTCACAGGGCCTCAATTCCAGCAGTTCACCGACAGGCAAGCTCCGTTCCGATGTCCAAGCGGCTCGTCCTTCCGGCCTTGACGCGCTTCGTTTCCGCCACCGCCGGCCGCAACATGACCACGGCAGCCTATGTCGCGGTCGCGGCCGGCGTCGCCACGATGACGCTGCTGACGGTCGCGCCGGCCCATGACGCGGCGCCGGGCTGGGTCGATGCGCTGCTGTGGGCCTGCCTTGCCTATTTCGTGTTCGAATGGCTGGTTCGGCTGCGCCACATGGGCCGGCAGGGCAAGTTCTGGTTCTACGCGCTGTCGAGCGCCGGCGTGGTCGACGCGATCGGCGCGCTGGCCGTGCCGCTGGCCTTGCTGTCCGGCGTCGAGCCGAAAACCGCCTGGCTGCTCGGGGTGCTCTGGGTGCTCAAGGTGGTGCCGGGCATTCCCGGCCTGCGCCAGCTCCGGCGCGTCCTGGTGGTGGAGTCCGGGCCGCTGCTCAGCGTGCTCGTGATCTTCCTGATGGTGGTGTTCCTGGCCTCCGTCGCGGAATATTTCCTGGAGCGGGACGTCCAGCCGCAGACCTTCGGCAGCGTGCCGGCGGCGCTGTGGTGGGCGGTGGTGACGCTGACCACGACCGGCTATGGCGACGTGGTGCCGATCACCCCGCTCGGCCGCGTGGTCGCCGCCATGGTGATGATCTCGGGCCTCGGCGTGTTCGGGCTGTGGACCGGTATTCTGGCGACCGGCTTTGCCGCCGAAACGCGCCGCGACAATTTCTTGAGAACCTGGGAAACCGTCAGCAAGGTGCCGTTCTTCGCGCATCTCGGCCCGGCCGCGATCGCCGACGTCACCCAAATGCTGCGGACCATGGACCTGCCGCCGCGCACCATGATCATCCGCAAGGACACCAATGGCGACTGCATGTATTTCGTCGCCGCCGGCGAGGTCGAGGTCGACCTGCCCGGGCGCAAGGTGAAGCTCGGCGAAGGCGAGTTCTTCGGCGAGATGGCGTTGCTCGGCAACGCCAAGCGCGGCGCCAGCGTCTCGACCAGCAAGGTGACCAGGCTGTTGGTGCTTGACCTGGTCGATTTCCGCCTGTTGATGGCAAGGCATCCCGATCTCGCCGAGACCATCGATGCCGAGGCGAAGCGGCGCGAACGTGAGAATCAATGATGGAGACCAAGATGGCTGACGCGGCCGACACCGCCAGCGGACCCGTGCTCGAAATCGCGGGCGCGCGCGCAACGATCCGCCTCAACCGGCCGAAGCATCTCAACCGCCTGCAGGCCGAGGACCTCGGCGAGCTGCTGAAATTGTTCGACCGGATCGAGGCCGATCCTGCGATCCGCGTGCTGGTGCTGACCGGAACCGGCCGCGCGTTTTCCGCCGGCTACGACCTCAACTCGGTGGCCGAGCGCGCGGTGAGCGCGAGCGAGCAGCAGAGCGCGGGCTCGGCGTTCGAGGTCGTGGTCAACCGCCTCGAGGATTTGAGCGTGCCGACGATCTGCCGGCTCAATGGCGGCGTCTATGGCGGCTCGACCGACCTCGCGCTCGCCTGCGACTTTCGCATCGGCGTCGATAGCGCCGAGATGTTCATGCCGGCGGCGCGGCTCGGGCTGCACTATTACAAGAGCGGCATCCAGCGCTACGTCACGCGGCTCGGCGTCGACAACGCCAAGATGCTGTTCCTGACCGCGCAAAGGATCACGGCACCGGAGATGCTGCGGATCGGCTACCTCACCGCGATGGTGCCGCTCGACCTGCTCGACGAGGAGGTCGACAAGCTCGCGACGATCCTGGCCGGCAACGCGCCCAAGGCGATGGCCGGCATGAAGCGCGCGATCAACGAATTCGCCCGCGGCGAGCTGGACGAGGCCGCCGCCGATGCCCGTCACCGCGACAGCATGCGCGGCGACGAGATCAAGGAAGGCATCAAGGCATTCGCCGAGAAGCGTGCGCCGCGGTTTTAGCTCGGCGGCCCGCCTCCTTTATCCCGTCACCCTGAGGAGCCGCGTAGCGGCGTCTCGAAGGGTCGACGGCCCGACTGGTGGCCGATTCATCCTTCGAGACGCGCTACGCGCTCCTCAGGATGACGGGTTCGACAGTGCGCGATTGATCGCAAACTCTCGCTGCAGCCCGCTACGCCCGCTTCGACCGCATCGCGCGGACCTGCGCGATCTCCGGGTCCGCGGCGAGTGCCTGGTAGCGCTTGCTGTCGACGGCGTAGAGCGCGATGCGGCCCTCGGCATCGGCATGGACACCCCAGCCGAACCGCTTGCCGAGCGGCGAGGCGCGCATGCAGGCCTGGCCGCGTGAGAAGAACGTCTCGCGGGCGAGGCTGCGCGCCTTCTTCGCCGCTTTCGCATCGAGCGCGCGGCCGGCCGCCGACGTCGCGAACACCACGTCGTCGGAGGTGTACTTGTAGGGCGCCCCCACGATCATCCGGTACTGCAGCACGGCAACTGTCGGCTGGCCGCCGCGCAGCTGCGGCTCCTCGCCGCGCTGCGCCGGGCAGTCGTCCGCGACGCGGATCAGGGTGTTGAAGCAGTTGGTGCTGTGCAGGACTTTCGCCATCGGCCCGATCCGTATCACACTCCGGCGGCCGCCGCATGCTGCGCCGCCATCTCGTCGTCGGCCTTCGATATCCGCTGGAAAGCCGGGCGCGCGGCGATGCGTTCGGCATAGCGGACGAACACGTCCCTTTTCGGCACGATACCGAACATCATGGTCCAAGAGAGCGCGATGCCCCAGAGGATGTCGGCCGCCGTGATCTGTTCGCCGAGCAGATAGGGCCCCTTAGCCAGCTGCGTCTCCAGCGCGCCCAGCATGGTGTCGTAATCAGCATAGGGCGACTGCGTGATCGGCGCGGGCTCGCGCTTCATGAAATGGTCGATCACGGCCGGCTCGAACGATGAGCCGTAATAGGCGATCCAGCGCAGATACGGGCCGCGGCGCGGATCGGTCAGCGCCGGCGTCAGGCCGGCCTGCGGAAACAGATCGGCGAGATAGATGAAGATCGCGACCTGTTCGGTCACCAGCGCGTCGCCATGGCGGATCGCCGGCACCTTGCCGAGCGGATTGATGGCGAGATAGGCGTCCTTGCGCTGCTCGCCCGCCTTCATGTTGAGAACGTGCAGATCATAGGGCGCGCCGAGTTCCTCCAGCAGCACGCGGGTGCCGGTGGCGCGGCTCTGCGGCGAATAATACAGCGTGACGCGGTCGGTGATGGTCATGGGGGTCTCCTTGAGCCGTTAGGGGCATGGCTCCTTATGTCCGCCTATACCTGACATCTTGTGTCAGGTATGATCTGGCCATGCGCGCGAGCCGGCTGTTTTCCATCCTCACCACCCTGCAGGCGCGGGGGCAGGTCACCGCGCCTGAGCTGGCGGAAGCCTGCGAGGTTTCGGTGCGCACGATCTATCGTGACATCGACGCGCTCGCCGCCGCCGGCGTTCCCGTCTATGCCGACCGCGGCGCCGAGGGCGGCTATCGCCTGCTCGACGGCTATCGCGTGCGGCTCAACGGCCTGTCGCAGGGCGAGGCCGAGGCGCTGTTCATGGCCGGACTTCCGGGGCCCGCCGCCGCGCTCGGCCTCGATGCCGCGATGGCGGCGGCGCAGACCAAGCTGATGGCGGCGCTGCCGGAGAACCTGCGGCCCAACGCGAGAGGGATGCAGCAGCGCTTCCATCTCGATGCGCCCGGCTGGTTCGGCGAGACCGAGGAGCCGAAGCATCTGCGCGCCATCGCCGGCGCCGTGCTGCGCGAGCATTTGATCGAGATCCGCTACCAGAGCTGGAAGGCCGAGAAGCGGCGGCGCGTGGCACCGCTCGGCCTCGTGCTGAAGGGCGGCAGCTGGTATCTCGCCGGCCTTGTCGACGGCAATGTGCGCACCTATCGCGTCGCACGCGTGCTGGACTGCGCGACGCTGGAGACGCCGTTCGCGCGGCCCGCGGAGTTCGACCTCGCCACCTATTGGGGCGCCTCGATCGAGCGGCTGGAGGCCGAGCTGCATCCGAACGAGGCCACGGTGCGGCTGTCGCCGCTCGGGCTGAAACTGTTCGACGCGCTTGCGCACCCTTACGTGAAGGCGCGGATGCAGCTCACTGATGGCACCGACGCCGATGGCTGGCGGCTCGCCACCATGCCGGTCGGCAAGACGGTGTGGCATGCGGCGACCGAGTTGCTACGGCTCGGCGCCGAGGCCGAAGTGATCGCGCCGGGGGAGTTGCGCGAGAAGATGGCCGAGCTGACCGGCGCGATGGCCGCCCGCTATGCCGAGGCGCCGCCACGCCGCGCAGTGGCGGGCGCTAAAGCGCGATGAGATTGGGTTGAATGGAGCCGCAGGAGCAGCGCTCCCTCGCCCCGTTCTTACGGGGCGAGGTGGAGCAGAGTCTGCGGTTCGCTGCTTGCTAGTAGCGGCTGTCGGAGCTGATGACGAAGCGGTCGAAAAAATTCACCGGCAGGATCTCGAACCGGTCCAGCGTCAGCGTAATCCCGGTCACGAAGTCGACACCCTTGATCGTGCCCTCAAGATCGATCCGGCGGCCGCGACGCAGGCCGCGCGTTTCCGGATGTTGCTCGATGTCGAGATAGGCATAGATCGGATTGTCGAGCCGCGAATGGCGATGCCAGCCGCGCTGCAGGAAACTGAATTGCAGCACCGAGCCTGCGCCCCAGTCGATCGCGTCGAAGAAGCGGGTCTTCCAGGCGACCTGCTGGCCCAGATAATGCGCGGCGATGAACGCGTCACGCTCAAGCGCAGGCAGACGGTGCAGCTGCCAGCTGATCTCAGCCGGCGTCAGGGAGGCGTTATTCGCCATTTTTGTTCTTGTCGTTTCTTTGTAGCTTTTCTTGTCCTCGGCGGGGGGTGAACCGACCTTCCCGCCTTCAGGAAACTATACATCGACGAATGTGACAGTGTCTTCCACGGTTGCACGCGACGTGCGGTAGCTGTTCACCTTTTGCTCATGATCGGCATAGCCGAACGAGATACCGCAGACAACCCGGCGATCGTCGGCCAGGTTAAAATGACGGCGGATCAGCCCGGAATGGCGCGCGATCGCCGCCTGCGGGATGGTGCCGAGCCCGAGCGCCTGCGCCGCCAGCATGAAATTCGAGACATAGCCGCCGCAGTCGATCGCACCATAGATGCCGAGCGGCTCATTGGTGTGGATCACGGCAATGTGCGGCGCACCGAAAAAATTGTAGTTCTCCAGCGCCTGTTTTGCGTAGGCCGCCTTATCGCCGCGCGCGATGCCGAGCGTGTTGTAGAGCTGGAAGCCGCTTTCGCGGCGGCGCTCCAGGTAGACCCCGACATATTCGCGCGGCGGCGTGAAGTCGTAATCCTCGGCGAGGCCGCGCGAGGCTTCGGCATAGATCGCCTTGCGAAACCGCTCCTTGGCCTCGCCGGAGACGATGAGCACCTGCCAGGGCTGGCTGTTGCACCAGGACGCGGTGCGCTGCGCGGTCGACAGAATGTGCTCGATGACCTCGCGCGGCACCTCGCGCGGCTGGAACGCGCGCACCGAGTAGCGCTCGTTGAGCAATTCCTCGAGCGCGCCGATGCGGTCCTCGGTCGCGTAACGCGGGTTCGGTGTCTTCGCGTCCATGATATATCCTCTTTTTTCGTCATTCCGGGGCACGCGAAGCGTGAACCCGGAATCTCGAGATTCCGGGTTCGATGCTTCGCATCGCCCCGGAATGACGACTAACCACCCCGCCCCTTGGTCGGGATCTTGTTGTAGGGCACGTCCTTGTCGACGCGGATGTCGCCGGGCAGGCCCAGCACGCGCTCGGCGATGATGTTGCGCAGGATCTCGTCGGTGCCGCCGGCGATGCGCATCGAGGGCGACGACAGCAGCATCTGCTGGAACTGGCCGTTGGCCTGCTCCTCATCGGTGCCGGTGAGGCTGCCCGCCGCACCCTCGAGGTCCATCGCATAGGTCGCGATATCCTGCAGCATCAGGCCGGAGACGAGCTTGCCGATGGAGTTTTCCGGCCCCGGACGCTCACCCTTCGACAGCGCCGAGATGGCGCGGTAGCTGGTGTATTTCAGCCCGCTCGCCTTCACCGCCCAGCTCGCAAGTTTGGAGCGCACCGCCGGATCGTCGATCGCAAGACCGTCTTCCAGCATCAAATTGGAGCAGAACTCGAACATCTCGGGCACGCCGGTGGCGAGCCGCGCACCGATCGACATGCGCTCGTTCATCAGCGTGGTCAGCGACACGCTCCAGCCCTCGCCGACCGCCCCTAAGCGCTGGCTGTCCGGGATCACCACGTCGGTGAAATAGACCTCGTTGAACTCCTGCATGCCGTTGGCTTGCTTGATCGGCCTGACCTCGACGCCGGGGCTCTTCATGTCGAGGAAGAACATCGTGAGGCCCTTGTGCTTCGGCACATTCGGATCGGTGCGCGCGATCAACAGGCCGTAGTCGGAGTAATGCGCGCCTGAGGTCCAGATCTTCTGGCCGTTGACGACCCAATTGTCGCCCTTCTTCTCGGCGCGGGTGCGCAGCCCCGCGACGTCGGAGCCGGCCGACGGCTCCGAGAACAGCTGGCACCAGATCTCCTCACCGGAGGCGAGTTTCGGCAGATAGCGGCGCTTGGCCTCTTCGCTGCCCCAGGCCATCACGGTCGGGCCGCACATGCCCTCGCCGATCTGGAACGGCTGGGTCAGCTTGCCGTAGATGCCCTCTTCCTGCTGCCAGATCACGCGCTCGATCGGGGTGGCGCCGCGGCCGCCATATTCCTTCGGCCAATGCAGGCAGGCCCAGCCGCCCTCTGCCTTCTTCTTCTGCCAGGCCTTGCCGACCTCGACCATGTCGTGCCTGGCGAGCCGGATGCGGCCGAGCGACGACTTCGAGAGCTCCTCCTCGAACTCCTTCGGCGCGTTGGCCGCGATCCACTTGCGGGCGATAGCGCGGAACTCGGCTTCCTGCGGCGTGTCATCGAAATTCATGGCGGCTCCTTTTTCTTGTCATTCCGGGGCGCGCACAGCGCGAACCCGGAATCTGGAGATGAGTGGTGCGGCTCGAGGTTCCGGGTTCGCCGCTTCGCGCCGCCCCGGAACGACGGTTACGCTCTTCCCTTGGTCGGGATCTTGTTGAAGGGAACGTCCTTGTCGACCCTGATGTCGCCGGGCAGGCCCAGCACGCGCTCGGCGATGATGTTGCGCATGATCTCGTCGGTGCCGCCCTCGACGCGGGTGCCCGGCGCACGCAGCAGCATCGCCTGGAATTTGCCGGCGACCTCGGCATCCTCGGGTCCGCTCAAGGCACCCGCGGCGCCCTGCAGGTCGAGCGCGTAGGTCGCGACGTCCTGGATCATCGAACCGGCGACCAGCTTGCCGATCGAATTCTCCGGTCCCGGACGCTCGCCCTTCGACAGCGCCGAGACCGCGCGCATGCTGGTGTATTTCAGCCCGCTCGCCTTCACCGCCCAGTTCGCAAGTTTGGAGCGCACCGCGCGATTCTCGATCGCGGGGCCATCCTCCAGCATCAGGCTGCCGCAATAGTCGAACAGCTCGGGGAAGCCGGTGGCGACGCCGGCGCCGATCGACATCCGCTCATTCATCAGCGTCGTCAGCGACACGTTCCAGCCGTCATTGACATTGCCGAGCCGCTGCGAGTCCGGAATGCGCACGTCGGTGAAATAGACCTCGTTGAAGTCGGAGGCGCCGCTCGCCTGCTTGATCGGCCGGACCTCAACGCCCGGGCTCTTCATGTCCAGGAAGAACATGGTGAGGCCCTTGTGCTTGGGCACGGTCGGATCGGTGCGGGTGAGCAAGATGCCGTAGTCGGAATAATGCGCGCCTGAGGTCCAGATCTTCTGGCCGTTGATCACCCATTCGTCGCCGTGCTTCTCGGCGCGGGTGCGCAGGCCGGCGACGTCGGAGCCGCCGGCCGGCTCGGAGAACAGCTGGCACCAGATTTTCTCGCCGGAGGCGAGCGGCGGCAGATAGTTGCGCTTCTGCTCCTCGCCGGCGAACGCCATCATGGTCGGGCCGCACATGCCGTGGCCGATGATGAACATCGAGCTGAGGCGGCCGAACGGCCCCTCCTCCTGCTGCCAGATCACGCGCTCGATCGGGGTGGCGCCGCGGCCGCCATACTCCTTCGGCCAGTGCAGGCAGGCCCAGCCGGCATCGGCCTTTTTCTTCTGCCAGGCCTTTGCGACCTCGAGAATGTTGGCGCCCTTGAGCGCAACGCGGCCGAGCGAGGCCTTGCGCAGCTCGTCCTCGTATTGCTTGGGCGCATTGGCCGCGATCCAGGCTTTCGCCTCGGCGCGGAATGCGGCCTCCTGCGGGGTGTCGTCGAAATTCATGGTGGCTTTCTTTCCGTCATTCCGGGGCGATGCGGAGCATCGAACCCGGAATCTCGATTCCCAACCTCTGGATTCCGGGTTCGCGCAACGCGCGCCCCGGAATGACGAATCGTAGCGTTACGCCGCGTTCTTCTTGCGCATGCGATCGATCAGCGCGTCTTCCCAATAGGACGGGCTGCCGAGGCCGAGCGCCACCGCATTGGCGCGGCGATAGTACATGTGGCAGTCGAACTCCCAGGTGAAGCCCATGCCGCCATGGACCTGGATATTGTTCTTGGCGCAGTGCTGGAACGCCTGCGTCGCGCTGATGCGTGCGGCGGCGGCGGCTTCCGGCAATTCGCCGGCATTGGTCGAGAGCGCCCAGGCGCCGTAGTAGCAATTCGAGCGCGCCAGGGTCGCCGACACATACATATCGGCCAGCATGTGCTTGACTGCCTGGAACGAGCCGATCGGACGGCCGAACGCGATACGGTCGAGTGCATAGTCGCGGCCCATCTCCAGCGCGCGGTCGGCGCCGCCGACCTGCTCGAACGCCATCAGCACGGCGGCGCGATCCAGCACCTGGGTGATCACGCTCCAGCCTTCGCCGGTGGCGCCGAGCGGCTCGGCCTTGGCGTCCTTGAAGGTGATCTCGGCCTGACCGCGGGTGAGGTCGATGTTGGTCAGCGACTTGACCTCGACATCGCTGCCCTTGAGGTCAACGATGAACAACGAGATGTCGGACTCGCGTCCGCTCGAGCCGGTGCGCGCGGCGACCACGACGAAATCGGCGATCGCACCATCCGGCACAGGCTTCTTGACGCCGTTGAGCACGCCGCCATTGGCCGTCACGTTGATCGCCTTCGGCGACGGGTTGCCCTTGCCCTCGAACAGCGCCAGCGTGCCGATGGCTTCGCCCGCGGCGATCTTAGGCAGCCACTTCTGCTTCTGCGCGTCACTGCCTGCGATCAGGATCGCTTCGGCGGCGAGATAGACCGTGGAGGAGAACGGCACCGGCGCCAGCGCGCGGCCCATTTCCTCCGCGATCACGCAGAGCTCGAGATGGCCGGCACCCGCGCCGCCGAACTGTTCCGGAATCGCAACGCCGAGGAAGCCCATCTCGGCGAGGCCCTTCCACAGCGCCTTGTCGTAAGCCGCCTTGCCGTCGAGCACCTCGCGCACGGCTTTCGGCGGGCACTGTTCGCTGAGGAATTTCCGCGCCTCATCGCGCATCTGCTTCTGTTCGTCGGAGAAATCGAAATTCATGGCACTTACCTTTTTCTTGCTGTCATTCCGGGGCGATGCGCAGCATCGAACCCGGAATCTCGACGTAAGGAACCTCTGGATTCCGGGTTCACGCTTCGCGTGCCCCGGAATGACGCGTTTGCTTTCGTAGGATCAGTTCAAGATGATCACGTCGTCGCCGGGCTTGCCGGCATACAGCTTCTCCACCAGCGCGGCGCGGCGTTCGAGGCCGGCGCGCTGGTTGATGTAGCCCTTGTCGGTGAGTTCGTTGCCGTCGATCGACGGCGGCTCGACCATCAGCATCGCACGCGCGATGCGCATGCTGCTGCCGGTGGTGGAAGCGTTGTGCGCCTGCAAACCCTTCTTCAGGCACGCGACCACCTCGGGATGCCGGATCACGTCCTCATAGCTCGCGTCCGCATTGCCGACGAGCTGGCGACAGGCATGCAGGTTCGGCCAGCACAACAGGCCGATGAACTCCCGGTCCTGCCCCGCGACCAGCGCGTCGTGCACGACCGGCGTCGCGGCAGCGATTGCATCGGTGCGCAGCGAGCCGACATGCACGAACGTTCCGGTGGTCAGCTTGAAATCCTCGACCACGCGGCCGGCAAAGATGATGCCCTGCAGCGGGTCGTCGGAGTTCACGAACACGCCGGCATCGCCGATGCAGTAGAAGCCTTCCTCGTCGAACATCTTCGCCGTGAGGTCCGGCTGGCCGAAATAGCCGGGCGTGACGTTGACGCCGCGCAGCCGCAATTCGTATTTCGAGCCGCACGGCACCATCTTCAGCTCGACGCCGGGGAACGGCAGGCCGATCAGGCCGACACGCTCGGTGTCCCAATAGGTGCCGGTCGAGGTCGGCGCGGTCTCGGTCGAGCCCCAGCCGGTGTAGAACACGATCCGCTCGCCCGTGGTCTTCACCGCCAGCGCCTGCATACGGTCATAGAGATCGTCGGGCAGCCGGGCGCCGCCATAGGCCATGATCGAGAGGTTCTTGAAGAAGCTCGCGCACAGCGCCGCGTCCTTCTCCATCGCGGCGGCGAGCGCGGCATAGCCGGCCGGCACGTTGGCGTAATAGGTCGGCGACACCTCGCGCAGGTTCCTGATGGTCTCCTCGAGCTGGCCCGGCATCGGCCGGCCGTCGTCGATATAGAGCGTGCCGCCGTCGACCAGCACCGGATTGAACGCGGCGTTGCCGCCCATGGTGTGATTCCACGGCATCCAGTCGAGCACCGTCGGGATCGGTCCCTCCGTTTCACGCGGGCGCACCTGCATCATCATCGCCGCATTGGCGCACATCATCTCCTGGGTGTTGATGACGGCCTTGGGCATGCCGGTCGAGCCCGAGGTGAACAGCAGCTTGCCCGTGGTGTCAGGCGTGATCTTCGCGATGGACGCGTCGACGTCAGCCGTCACCTTCGTTGCCGCGAGGTCAGCAAAGGCCACACTCTTGATGCCCTCGCAGGGACGCAGGACGTGGACGACCGTGATGCCGGTGAGATCGATCGCCTTCAGCGCCTTCTCGAAGGTCGGGCCGTCCTGCACCATCACGACGGCTGGCTTGATCAGGTTGAACAGGTATTTGAGCTTGAGATGATCCTGGCTCATCAGCGAATAGGCCGGCGACACCGGCGCGGCCGGCAGCCGCGCCTGCATCGCAGCCTGCGTCATCAGCGCGTGCTCGATCGAATTGCCAGAGAGGATCGCGACGGGCCGGCCGTCGCCAACGCCGAGATCGAGCAGGCCTTGCGTCAGCGCATCGACAGTGCGCTTGGCTACACCATAGGAGACCTTGCGCCACTGCCGGTCGGGACCGCCGCGTTGCGCGAGCCAGATCCGCTCCGGCGCCTGCGCCGCCCATTTGGCGAGATAGGCCGGAATATGCGTCTCGTAGGCCTGGAGCGGAATCCGCGACTTCAGGACGACGGTACCGTCACCGCGCCGCTCGACCGCGATGTCACGTGCGAGCCAATCCACCTTGCGAAAGGCAGGTTTCGTCAGCATCGCCGCGTCTCCATCCATTTTGCGTCTCCCGGAATTCTTGTCCTTTAGAGGATCTGTTCTCAGCGCCTGATATAGACAGGCTTTCGTTTCTCGAGAAAGGCCCTGATGCCTTCCTGGAAATCTTCCGAGCGGCTGCACAGCACCTGATTGCGATCTTCCATCGCAATCACGGCCTCGATCGAGCCGGCATCGACGCTCATGTTGATGCACTCCTTCGAGAGGCGGAGACCGACCGGCGAGGCCGTCATCATCGCCTCGACATAAGGATTGGCCGCAGCATCGAGATCGCCGGCCTCGACCACCTCGGACACCAGGCCGACCGCAAGCGCGCGGTCGGCATGGATGAATCGCCCGGTCAGGATCAGTTCGGAAGCAACCGACACGCCGACGAGGCGCGGCAGGAAATAGCTGGTGCCGATATCGCAGCCGCCGAGACCGAGCTTGATGAAGGCGCAATTCATCCGCGCGTTCTTCGCCGCGATGCGGATGTCGGCCGCGAGCGCCAGCGCGAAGCCGCCGCCGGCGGCCGCGCCCTGCACCAGCGCGATGATCGGCTGCGGAGCGCGCCGCATCAGCATCACGATGTCGGCAATGCGGCGCTGCGAGTCCAGCGACTCCGTGACGCCGGGCGGCTCGGCCTGCCCGCCGCGGCGCGCCATCGCGTGCTTGAGATCGAGCCCGGCGCAAAAATTCGCACCGGCGCCCTTCAGCACCACGACGCGGGTGTCGCGATTGCGCTGCAGGCCCTGGAAATAGACGTTGAGCGCGTCGATCAGCGAAGGATCGAGTGCGTTGAGGCTTTCCGGGCGATTGAGCGTGACCCAATCTGTTCCGTCGTGATGTTCGATCAGCAGCGGCTGAGACACGCGTTACTCCTGCATTTGCGGATGCGGTGCCTGTTATTGCGCCCTCTCCCCTTGCGGGAGAGGGCAAGCGCGGCGGTGCCACGTGCTCGCTTCGGAGAGGGGTGGCCGCGGAGAGAACCCCTCTCCCGGCAGCCTTCGCTGCCGCCCTCCCCCGCAAGGGGGGAGGGTAAGAGGCGGAATTCGCCGTTAGCGCGGCGCCATGCGGATGGCGCCGTCGAGGCGGATGGTTTCGCCGTTGAGCATCGGGTTCTCGACGATGTGGACGGCGAGGTTGCCGTACTCCGAGGCATCGCCGAGGCGGGCCGGATGCGGCACCTGGGCGCCGAGACTCTTGCGCGCTTCCTCGTTCAGACCCATCAGCAGCGGCGTCAGGAACAGGCCCGGCGCGATGGTGTTGACGCGGATCTTCAGGCTGGCGAGGTCACGTGCGGCCGGCAGCGTGAGGCCGACGACGCCGCCCTTCGAGGCGGAATAGGCGATCTGGCCGATCTGGCCTTCATAGGCCGCGACCGATGCGGTGTTGATCGCGACGCCGCGCTCCTCGCCGATCGGGGCTTCGGTCGCCAGCCGCTCGGCGAACAGCCGCAGCACGTTGAAGGTGCCGATCAAATTGACGTTGATGATGCGGACGAACTTCGCCAGCGGATAGACGCCGTCCTTGCCGACGATGCGCTGCGAGCCGCCGATGCCGGCGCAGTTCATCAGCACGCGCGCGATGCCGTGCGCGGCCTCGGCCTTGGCGATCGCCGCCTTGATCGCGTCCTCGTCGGTGACGTCGGCATGCAGCGCAACGCCCTTGACTTCGGCGGCGACCTTCTCGGCATTTTCCTTGTTCTGGTCGATCACGCCGATCTTGGCGCCCTTGGCGGCCATGGCGCGCGCGGTTGCGGCACCAAGGCCGGAGCCACCGCCGGTGATGAGAACGGCAACGTCTTTCAACTGCATGGATACAACCTTTCCTTGGGCGTTTCTTCTCTAGACTTCGAACTTGTTATCCGGCGCCAACCGCTGCCGTTTCCTTGTCGGGATTGAGCACGCCGCCGAAGATCAAGGCTTCCATATGCTTGATGTAGTCGCGGCAGACCTCGTCGGTGACCGGACCGACGCCGACCGCGCGCGACATCGCGTGGCGGCCGAAGAACAGATGATCGCAGGCGCCGATCAGGCTGGTGTAGAACAGCACCGGATCGATCTTGCGGAATTCGCCGGCCTTGATCCCTTCTGCGAGCAGCCGGCGGTGAAAATCCAACAGCGGCGCGACGAAGAATTTCGACACCTCGTTCGCGGCGGCTGGCGAGCTCTCGTGCAGGAGATAATGAATCAGCCGGTTCATATAGGGGAACTGGTGATAGGCGCGGATGATGCCGCCGATATGCAGCCGCAGTTTCGCGGACGGCGTGATCGGCTGGCTGATGAGATATTCGAGCTGCGATATCTCGGTGGCGGCGTCGCGCGCCAACAGCGCCAGCAACAGCCCGTCCTTGTTGCCGAAATGATATTTCACCAGGGCGGCGTTAACGCCCGACTTCTGCGCGATGTCGGACAGCGAGACCTCGATGGAGGCGCGCTCGATCATCAGCTCGCTGGCTGCGACCAATAGCTTGTCGGCAGTGGCGTTTTTGCCGGCCGGAAGTTTCGTCGGTACGCTGGTATTCAACTGCGCTCTGGTCCCGCTCAGTGTCAGGGTTCGACGGTAAATCGAGGCCGCACATAAGCCCATGGCGGGGCCGCACTCAAGAGTTAATTGATTGATTGACTAAATGCTGAGCCGCCCCTTAAATCCGGCCCAACTTTCAGACCGCCCAATCCGGAAACATCAGGTAGATCAGACATGGCCGAGGCATATATCGTCGCCGCCGCTCGCACCGCGGGCGGCCGCAAGGGAGGGCGTCTCGCCGGTTGGCATCCGGCCGATCTGGCCGCGACCGTGCTCGATGCGCTGGTCGAACGATCCGGTGCCGACCCCGCGCAGGTCGAGGACGTGATCATGGGCTGCGTGATGCAGACCGGCGAGCAGTCCACCAACATCGCGCGCAACGCGGTGATGGCCTCGAAGCTGCCGGAGAGCGTGCCCGCGACCTCGATCGACCGCCAGTGCGGTTCCTCGCAGCAGGCGCTGCACTTCGCGGCGCAGGCGGTGATGTCTGGCACGATGGACTGCGTGATCGCCGCCGGCGTGGAATCGATGACCCGCGTGCCGATGGGCCTCGCCTCTTCGCTGCCCGCAAAGAACGGCTTCGGCCACTACAAGAGCCCGGGCATCGAGGCGAAGTATCCCAACATCGTCTTCAGCCAGTTCACCGGTGCGGAGATGATGGCCGAGAAGTACGGCCTGTCGAAGGATGAGCTCGACGAATACTCCTATAACAGCCATCAGCGCGCGATCGCGGCCACGCAGGCCGGCCACTTCAAGGACGAGATCGTGCCGGTCAAGATCACCCGCGCCGACGGCTCGACCGACACCCATCACATCGACGAAGGCATTCGCTTCGACGCCAGCCTCGACGGTATCAAGGGCGTCAAGCTGATCGCCGAAAACGGCAAGCTGACCGCGGCGAGCGCCAGCCAGATCTGCGACGGCGCCTCCGGCGTCATGGTCGTCAACGAGAAGGGCCTGAAGGCGCTCGGCGTCAAGCCGATGGCACGCATCCATCACCTCACGATGATGGGCGGCGACCCCGTGATCATGCTGGAAGCGCCGCTGCCGGCAACCCAGCGCGCGCTGCAGAAGGCCGGCATGAAGATCGACGACATTGACCTCTTCGAGGTCAACGAGGCCTTCGCTTCGGTGCCGACCGCGTGGCTGAAGACCACCGGCGCCGATCCGGCCCGGCTCAACGTCAATGGTGGCGCGATCGCGCTCGGCCATCCGCTCGGCGGCAGCGGCACCAAGCTGATGACGACGCTGCTGCATGCCCTCAAGCAGCGCAACAAGCGCTACGGCCTGCAGACCATGTGCGAAGGCGGCGGCATGGCCAACGTCACGATTGTCGAGCGATTGTAACGTCGCGAGAAACGAGGCACGCAGCCTCCACGCAATAGGTGTCGTCCCTGCGAAAGCAGGGACCCATAACCACAAATGCCCGTGGTTAGGCGCGGCTGGGGCCACAACTCAGTCCAACAAGAAAAATTGGTGGTTATGGGTCCCCGCGTTCGCGGGGACGACCACTTTTGATGCCCTGAGGAAACACAATGACCCATCCGTCGATCCACGCGCGTACCCATCCGAACAAGATCGCCTACCAGATGGCGGGTAGCGGCAAGGCCATCACCTATCGCGAGCTCGACGAGCTCTCGAACCAGGGCGCGCATCTGTTCCGCTCGCTCGGTCTGAAGGCCGGCGACCACATCGCGCTGCTGATGGAAAACCGCCTCGCCTTCATGGAGATCTGCTGGGCCGCGCAGCGCTCGGGTCTCTATTACACGGCGATCAGCCGCTACCTGACGGAAGAAGAGATCGCCTACATCATCAAGGACTGCGGCGCGAAGGTGTTCATCACCACCCCGCAATGCGCCGACAAGGTGAAGGGCCTGATCAAGGGCGAGGCGGGCGAGCCGCTGTTCTACATGATGGACGAGCCCGCCCCGGGCTTCCGCTCCTATGACAAGGAGGCCGGCGCGCAGCCGACCACGCCGGTTGCCGACGAGGTCGCGGGCTATGACATGCTGTATTCCTCTGGCACCACCGGCCGGCCCAAGGGCATCAAGAAGGAGTTCGAAGGCAACCGGATCGACGTGCCGAACCCGTTCCTGCGGATTCTCACCGCCGATATGTGCGGCATGAATGCCGACAGCATCTATCTGTCGCCGGCGCCGCTCTATCACGCGGCCCCGCTGCGCTTCAACATGATGGCGACCGTGTTAGGGGGCACCTCCGTCATCATGGAGCATTTCGACGCCGAGGAATTTCTGAAGCAGGTCGAGAAGCACAAGGTGACGCAGTCGCAGCTGGTGCCGACCATGTTCGTGCGCATGCTGAAGCTGCCCGACGAAGTGCGGAGCCGCTACAAGGTCTCCTCGCTGAAGGGCGCGATCCACGCCGCGGCGCCCTGCCCGGTCGACGTCAAGGCCAAGATGATCGAGTGGTGGGGACCGATCCTGATCGAGTATTACGCCGGCTCCGAAGGCAACGGCGTCACGGTCTCGACCTCGCAGCAATGGCTCACCCACCGCGGCACGGTCGGCCGCGCGGTGGTCGGCAAGGTCAAGATCCTCGACGAGAACGACGAGGAGGCGCCGACCGGCCAGATCGGTCAGGTCTTTTTTGCCGACGCCCCGGCGTTCTCCTATCACAACGATCCCGAGAAGACGAAGAAGGCCTACAACGCCAAGGGCTGGTCGACGCTCGGCGATGTCGGCTACCTCGACGAAGAGGGCTTCCTCTATCTCACCGACCGCAAGAGCTACATGATCATCTCCGGCGGCGTGAACATCTACCCGCAGGAGACCGAGGACGTGCTGATCACGCATCCCGCGGTGTCCGACGTCGCGGTGTTCGGCGTGCCGAACGAGGAGATGGGCGAAGAGGTCAAGGCCGTGGTGCAGCCGCACGACATCACCAGGGCCGGCAAGGACCTCGAGGCCGAGCTGATCGCGTTCTGCCGGCAACATCTGTCGCCGATCAAATGCCCCAAGAGCATCGACTTCGAGCAGGAGCTGCCGCGTACGCCGACCGGAAAACTGGTGAAGCGGCATTTGCGCGACCGCTATTGGCCGAAGGCTCCAGTCAAGGCATAGCCGCGCTTCACCCTCCCCTGGAGGCCCCTCCAGGGGAGGATGAAGAGCGCACGCAGCCCAGCCCGCCGGCGCTGCTGACCCACTCCTACAACTCCGCCGCTGGCTCACACGCAGCAGACACCACGGCACGCAGATGCAGCTGGCCGTGTTTGCCTGTCGCTGTGGTGGTCCACTGCGCATCGATCTGCTGAAAATCCTCCGACAGCTTGCCGCGATGGCTGCCGTCGGTTTCGAACGCCCCGTTGCCGTCAGGGGACCGTTCGAATATCTCGACCTCGAGATCGGACAGCCGGATGAACATCTGCACGCCGATCTTGGTCACGCGACGGCCGACCTCGTATGAACCGCAGCCGAGCGCTTCCGCGTTCTGCTCGTTCAAGGCCTTCACCTTGTCGAAAGTGATGACGATGTTCTGCACCGTGTTGTCGCCGTCCCACAGGAATTCGCCGATATAAGCGTGCGGCAGCTTTTCGGTCAGCTGCTTGATATCGGCGGCACGCACCGCCGAGATCAGCAGCAGGCTTGCGGCCACAATCATGAGACCCAGAAGCGACGTCCAGCCGGGCTGCTCTGCAATCTTCGCGTGGCGCATGCGGTATGCATCCCCTGGGCAATATTGCTATCGTTCAACAATGACCGTCAGCATACAGTGAAATGCGCTGGTTCTGCGGCGATGCCCAACAGGTGATCTGCACAATGGAAGCCCTCCCCGACGTTCCGCTCCCCTCCACCATCCGCTCGCGTTATGTCGACGGGATCAACGGCCTGCGCATGCACGTGCTGGAAGCGGGCTTTGAAACATCCGGCCGGCCCTGCCTGTTGCTGCTGCACGGCTTTCCGGAGCTGGCGTTTTCCTGGCGCAAGGTGATGCCGAAGCTCGCCGATGCCGGCTATCACGTCATCGCACCGGACCAGCGCGGCTATGGCCGCACGTCAGGCTGGAGCGCGGATTATGACGGCGACCTCGCGTCATTCCGCCTGCCCAATCTGGTGCGCGACGCGCTCGGGCTGGTTGCGGCGTTCGGCTACAAGCACGTCGATGCCGTGATCGGGCATGATTTCGGTTCGTCGGTCGCGGCGTGGTGCGCGCTGATCCGGCCCGACGTGTTCCGTGCGGTCGTGATGATGAGCGCGCCGTTTTCGGGGCCGCCGTCGCTGCCGTTCAACACCGCGAGCGCGCCGGCAAAGCCCGCGACCGAAGACCCCGTGCATCGCGAGCTCGCCGCGTTGCCGCGGCCGCGCAAGCATTACCAATGGTACTATTCGACGCGTCCGGCCAATGACGACATGCATCGCGCGCCGCAAGGCGTGCACGACTTCCTGCGCGCCTATTACCACCACAAGAGCGCGGACTGGAAAGACAACAAGCCGTATCCGCTGCAATCCTGGTCGGCGGGCGAACTGGCAAAACTGCCGACCTATTACGTGATGGATCTCGCCAAGGACATGGCCGCGACCGTCGCCGAGGAGATGCCGTCACGCGAGGCGATCGCCGCCAACACATGGCTGCCGGATAGCGAGCTCGCCTATTACAGCAGCGAATATCAGCGCACGGGATTCCAGGGCGGGCTGCAGTGGTATCGCTGCGGCACTTCGGGCGCGTTCGTCCCGGAACTGCAGACCTGGAGCGGCCGCACGATCGACCAGCCGTCGGCCTTCATTTCCGGCAAGCAGGATTGGGGCACCTACCAGCGGCCCGGCGTGTTCGAGGCGATGCGGACGAAAGCCTGCACCAACATGATCGGCTGCCATCTGGTCGACGGCGCCGGCCATTGGGTGCAGCAGGAACAGCCCGATGAGGTGAGCCGGCTTCTGCTCACATTCCTGCGAGAGGCGGGCGCGCAGCGCTAAGCGCCCGTTCGGCCGTCGCATCGCATCCCGTTGATCTCACGCGTTTTCTTCGCCCAACCCGCGCGGCTTGCCGGTGCTGCGGCAGCGAACCCGGCCGATCCGGATTTGACCCGGCGCCAGTGCAACTTTATAGTTTAGAACTATTCTAATTCTAAACTCCGTGAAGAAGGCGTTGCCGTGAAGAACTTTGCCGATCTGACCGAGCGCGAGGTGCTGGCGGTCGCGATCGCCTCCGAGGAGGAGGACAGCCGCATCTACATGACGTTCGCGGAGGATCTCGCCGAGCGCTATCCCGACACCGCCAAGATTTTCGAGGAGATGGCCGATGAGGAACGCGGCCATCGCCACCGGCTGCTGGAAACCTACGAGCAGCGCTTCGGGGCGCATCTGCCGCCGATCCGGCGCGAGGACGTCAAAGGCTTTTTGCGCCGGCGCCCGATCTGGCTCACCAAGAATCTGCCGCTCGACACCATCCGCAAGGAAGTCGAGACCATGGAATTGGAGGCCGAGCGCTTCTATGCCAAAGCCGCCGAGAAGGCCGAGGATGTCGGCGTGCGCCGCCTGCTCGGCGATCTCGCCGAGGAGGAGAAGGGCCACGAGAAGCTCGCGGTGAAGCTGACCGGCGAGATCCTCAAGCCCGACGTGCGCGCGGAGGAAGACCGCACGCGTCGGCGGATGTTCGTGCTGCAATATGTGCAGCCGGGCCTTGCCGGATTGATGGACGGCTCGGTCTCGACCCTGGCGCCGCTGTTCGCCGCCGCTTTCGCCACGCATCATAACTGGCAAACATTCCTGGTCGGACTTGCCGCTTCGATCGGCGCCGGTATCAGCATGGGCTTTGCCGAGGCGCTGTCCGACGACGGCTCGCTGACCGGGCGCGGCTCGCCCTGGCTGCGCGGCCTGACCTGCGGCTTGATGACGACGCTCGGCGGGCTCGGCCACACCATTCCCTATCTGGTGCCCGACGCCTGGCCGAACGCATTCTGGATCGCGACCGCGATCGCCGGGATCGTGGTGTTCTTCGAATTGTGGGCGATCGCCTTCATCCGCGCGCGCTACATGGACACGCCGTTCCTGCAGGCGGTGTTCCAGATCGTGCTCGGCGGCGCGATCGTGCTCGCGGTCGGCATCCTGATCGGCGCGGCGTAGCAATTCCGATCAAACACGGCGACGACGTCACGGCTACAGCGCTTGCGGGCGGCAGCCAAACTGCCCATCATCGCGCCAACAACAAACCGGGAGCACGCCGTGGCCAAATCGCAATACAGTTTCAAGACCGCCGTCGACCTGTCGGAAGCGCTGCGCAACAAAGAGGTCTCGGCGGTCGAGCTCGCACAGGACGCGATCGGCCGCATCGAGCGCCACGACGGCAGGGTCAACGCGGTCTGCGTGCGCGACTTCGAGCGCGGTCTCGCCGCTGCCGGCGCCGCGGATGCCGCGATCGCGCGCGGCGAGCACAGGCCGCTGCTCGGCATTCCCATGACGGTGAAGGAATCCTTCAACGTCGCGGGATTGCCGACCACCTGGGGCTTCCTGCCGCAAAAGGATTTTGTCCCGACCGAGGACGCGCTGTCGATTCAGCGGGTGAAGGACGCCGGCGGCGTCATCCTCGGCAAGACCAATGTGCCGGTCGGGCTTGCCGACTGGCAGAGCTACAACGAGATCTACGGCACCACCAACAACCCCTACGACCTCGGCCGCACGCCGGGAGGCTCGTCCGGCGGATCGTCGGCGGCGCTCGCCGCGGGCTATGGCGCGCTGTCGCTCGGCTCCGACATCGGCGGCTCGCTCCGCGTGCCGGCGTTTCATTGCGGCATCTATGCGCACAAGCCGACCTTCGCGCTGCTGCCGTCGCGCGGCCACACCGCGCCGCCGGCGCCGCCCATCATCTATGAGCGCGACCTTGCGGTGACCGGCCCGATGGCGCGCGGCGCGGCCGACCTGTCGCTGCTGCTCGACGTGATGGCGGCACCCGATCCGCTCGATGCCGGCAAGGCCTATCGCCTCGACCTGCCGGCGGCGCGCCACGCCAGCCTGAAGGATTTCCGCATCCTCGTGATCGACACCGATCCGGTGTTGCCGACCGACAAGGCGGTTCGCGGCAGCATCGACAAGCTCGCGAGCCACCTTGACAAGGCCGGCGCGAAGATATCGCGTTCGAGCCCGTTGCTGCCGGATTTCGCGGCGTCCTCGCGGCTCTATATGCGGATGCTGCTGTCGTTCCTCGCCGCGACCTTCCCGCCGGAGGTCTATGCCGGCGCCTGCGCGGCGGCGGCCGCGCTGCCGGCCAGCAACAACAGCCTGCAGGCCGAGCGGCTGCGCGGCATCGCGCTCAGCCACCGCGACTGGGTGCAGGCGACGGTCGCCCGCTCGCGGCTGCGCGCGCAATGGCGCGAGCTGTTCAAATCGTTCGACGCGGTGATCTGCCCGATCATGCCAACGCCGGCCTATCCGCACGATCATGCGCCCGACCAGGAGCAGCGGCGGATTTTGATCGACGGTGTGCCGCACGTCTACACCGACCAGCTCGCCTGGCCCGGCATCGCGACCCTGCCCGGCCTGCCTTCGACTGCGATCCCGACCGGCTTTGCGCCCGACGGATTGCCAGTCGGCGTGCAGATCGTCGGTCCATGGCTCGAGGACCGCACGCCGCTCAAGCTCGCCGAGCTGATCGAGCGCGAATTCGGCGGCTTCGTGCCGCCGAAGATGTTCGATGATTGATACTTGCCATCGTCATTGCGAGCGAAGCGAAGCAATCCATATATCCGTCTGCGCGGAGGCGTGGATTGCGTCGTCGCTTCGCGCCTCGCAATGACGAGGGGAAACCGGGAGGAAACCAATGAGCAACGATCTCGAGGAGCTGACAAGGCTCAACAAGGATTACGTTGATTCAGTTCAGAACTGCGACGTCAAGCGCTTCGACGAAATCCTGGCGCAGGACTTCTACTGCACCAATCCCGACAAGAGCCTGGTCGACCGCGCTGCCTTCCTGAAGCAGACGGCGATCCCGGTGAAGATCAAGGGCCTGAAGGCAGAGGACGTCAAAATCCGCATCCTCGGCGATTTCGCCATCATCCACGCCCAGACCAGCTACACCAACGCGGACGGAGAGCCGGCGCATGGCCGCTACACCGATTGCTGGGCGCGGCAGAACGGAAAATGGCTCGCGGTCTCCGCGCACGTCGCGCGGTGAGGGCAACGTTCGCAGCGTCACCCTCCGCTGTCATGGCCCGCTTCATGCGGGGCATCCAGTACTCCGCGGCCGCAGTTGATTTCACACAACTTCCGCCGCGGCGTACTGGGTCGCCCGGTCAAGCCGGGCGACGACAAGTTCGTCAACTGTCGAACATGATCACGCTGCGCAGCGTCTTGCCGGCTTTCATGTTGGCGAAGCCCTCGTTGATCTCGGAGAGCTTCAGCTTGGCCGAGATCCAGTCTTCCAGATGCAGCTTGCCGCGCATGTAGAAGTCGACGAGGCGCGGCATGTCGACGCGGAAGTGATTGGAGCCCATCGACGAGCCCTGGATGCGGCGCTCGCGCAGGAAGTCGAAGCCGTGCAGCTCGATCTTCTGGCCGAACGGGATCATGCCGACGATGGTCGCGGTGCCGCCCGCCGCCAGCATGGCAAAGGCCTGCTCGGCGGTGTCCTTGCGTCCGAGCACCTCGAAAGAATGCTGCACGCCGCCGCCGGTGAGCTCGCGCACCTGCTGGACGACGTCGCCGCGGGCCGGATCGACGATGTCGGTTGCGCCGAGCTTGGTCGCAAGCTGCAGCTTGGCCGGATTGGTGTCGATCGCGATGATGCGGCCGGCGCCGGCGATCTGAGCGCCGTTGATCGCGGCCATGCCGACGCCGCCGCAGCCGATCACAGCCACGGTCTCGCCGGCGGTCACCTTCGCGGTGTTCACCACGGCGCCATAACCGGTGATGACGCCGCAGCCGATCAGCGCGGCGAGATCGAGCGGCATCTCCTTCTTG
Organism: Bradyrhizobium sp. UFLA06-06; assembly: GCF_054820065.1. Lineage (NCBI taxonomy): Bacteria > Pseudomonadati > Pseudomonadota > Alphaproteobacteria > Hyphomicrobiales > Nitrobacteraceae > Bradyrhizobium > Bradyrhizobium sp. UFLA06-06. The sequence goes on along the minus strand of NZ_JADFUD010000013.1, from coordinate 123,362 downwards.
ATCTTCACGATGGCGTTCTCGTGCACCAGCATCTGCTCGGCGAACGACGACAGATTGAGAAACTGATTCAGCTTCTCCTTCCTGCCCCATGACAGGCGGTTGGAGGCGCCGGGCAGCATCTTCACGGTGGTGTCGGTGCACAGCACGGTGCGCCCGGTGGTGCAGTTGTCGCAGGTGCCGCAGAACACCGACAGACAGGTGACGACGTGATCGCCGGGCTTCACGTAATTGACGTCGGAGCCGACCTTCTCAACCACGCCGGCCGATTCATGCCCGAGCACCGCCGGCAGCGGGTGCGGATACAGGCCTTCCATGAAGTGCAGGTCGGAATGGCAGAGGCCCGCGACCGCGGTGCGGATCAGGACCTCGCGCGGCCCCGGATTGGGCACGCTGACATCCTCGATCACCAGCGGCTGATTGACTTCATGCAGAACGGCGGCCTTCATCGGGGTCTCCCTTGACGTTTTTGATTGCTTGAAAAGTTCGCTCGCGCGGCAGCCTACGCTGCGTCAAGCAATTCGCCAACCTCGGCCATGCCGACCGCGCGATCGCCGAGCAGGTGCTCGGTCATCCTGCGCTGAACGGTATTCTCCGTTAGCCGGAACGGATCGCCCGGCAACACGCGATGATCGACCACCATCCGCGACAGCAACAGCCGGCGCGCATCACCGCGCATCTCATGGATGCGTCCGCCCTCCCATGCCAGCGCCACGGCGCTTGCAACGTGATAGAGCAGGCTGGTGGCACGCCGCGCGTCGCCCTCATTGTCGACGCGGCTCGCCACCTCGCGCGCAAACGCGACCGCACGGTCGCTGAGATCGCGCAACCGGTTGCGCCAGGCCCGCGGCACATTCGCGCTGTCATCGAGCCGCGCATGCAGATCGGCGGCGAGCGCATTGTCGGCGCCATGGCGGCCGACCGCGCGCTTCAGCGCATCGATCGCGACGATGTTGCCGGTGCCCTCCCAGATCGAGCCGAGATGCGCGTCGCGCAGCAGCCGCGGCGTGACGAATTCCTCGATGTAGCCGATGCCGCCGCGCATCTCCATCGCATCGCCGCAGACTTTTCGGGCGTCGCGGGTAGCGCGGAATTTAAGCGTCGGCGTCAGGATGCGGAGCAGCGCCGCGGCGTCCTGGCTGCCGGCCTCGGCGCGGTCGAGCGCGTCAGCGGTCAAAAAGCTCATCGACAACGCCTGCTCGGTCGGCAGCATGATCTTCGTCAGTTGGCGCCGCGCCAGCGGCAGGTCGATGATGCGCTGGCCAAACACCACGCGGCCCTTCGCCACGGTGATCGCGTCGTGCCAGGCTCGCCGCATCAGCGCAGTCGATTTCACGCCGTTGGAGAGCCGCGACGAGTTCACCATCTCGGCCATCTGCACGAAGCCGCGATCGAGCTTGCCGACAGCATAAGCAATCGCGCCGTCGAGCTTGATCTCGCCCGAGGCCATCGAGCGGGTGCCGAGCTTGTCCTTCAACCGCACGATCCGGTAATGGTTCTGCGAGCCGTCGTCGAGGAAACGCGGCATCAGGAACAGGCCGACGCCGCGGGTGCCCGGCCCGGCGCCTTCCGGCCGCGCCAGCAGCATCACCACCTTGGCATCGGCGTTGGAGCAGAACCACTTCTCGCCATAGAGCCGCCAGTGATCGCCCTCCTGCACGGCGCGCGTGGTCAACGTGCCGACATCGGAGCCGCCCTCCTTCTCGGTCATGAACTGACCGCCCTGTGTCAGCTTGCTCATGTCGGTCTGGGTCAGGCCGTCGAGATATTTCGCCTTCAGCGCCTCGCTGCCAAAATTTGCCAGCAGCTTTGCACACCCGTCGGTGACGTTGATCGGGCAGCCCATGCCGAATTCGGTCTGGTTGAACAGGAAGGTGAAGGCGTGCTTGGCCACCACAGGGTATTTGTCGGGCCAGCCCATGATGCCCTTACGGAGCGACAGCGCATGGATGCCGAACTCGCCGAACGCGGCGTTCTCGATCTCGCGATAGGCCGGATGATATTCGATGTGCTGCACATCGCGGCCGAACTTGTCGCGCTGATGCAACACCGGCGTATGCCGGTCGGCAAGTCGCGCGCATTCGTCGAGATAGCCTCCGGCTAACCCACCTAGGCGGTCGAGATGCGGCTCGATATGGCGGAACAATGCCTCGGGCAGATGCAGCTTCAGAAGATCGGTCAGCGCCGGATCGGCCCGATAGAAATTCATTCCCGTCGTGTCGGGCGCCAGCAGCCCCGGCTGGTTGGTGGCGGCTGACGTTTTCGGATCCTGCTTGTGCGGCTGCATTGAATTCCCGGCTTCGGTGCTCATTTGTTTGGGCACGACTATCCTCCTCCGGCCGAGCAAAGGAAAGCCCAATGGATATTCCAAAATACAAGATCGCCCTGATCGTCGGTGCCGGCGCGGGCCTCAGCGCCTCCTTGACGCGGCTATTTTCGCGAGAGGGAATTCGCGTGGCACTGGGCGCCCGCAGCATCGAGAAACTCGGCGCGCTCTGCACCGAAACCGGCGCACGCGCCTATGCCTGCGATACCACCAAGGCCGAGGATGTCGAACGGCTTTTTGGCCTGGTCGAGCGTGAGATCGGAACACCTGATCTCGTGGTCTATAACGCCAGCGGCCGCTCGCGCGGGCCGTTCGTTGAACTCGTGCCCTCAGAGGTCGAGCAGGCAATCGCAGTCTCCGCGTTCGGCGGCTTCCTGGTGGCGCAGGAGGCGGCGAAGCGCATGCTGCCCAACAAGAAGGGCGCGATCTTGTTCACCGGCGCCTCTGCCAGCGTGAAGGGCTATGCGCAGTCGGCACCGTTCGCGATGGGCAAGTTCGCCTTGCGCGGCCTCGCGCAGAGCATGGCACGCGAACTGTTGCCGCAGGGCATCCACGTCGCGCATTTCGTGATCGACGGCGGCATCCGCAGCGCCGCCCGCACCGAGCCCGCCGACCGGCCGGACTCGATGCTCGATCCCGACGCGATTGCATTGAGCTACTGGAACGTGCTGCAACAGCCGCGCAGCGCCTGGACCTGGGAGCTGGAATTGCGGCCCTGGGTTGAGAAGTTTTGAGATGACGGAGATCATGCAAGCGGCGTAGGCTGGACGCAAACCGCCGCCACATTCGTCATTGCGAGGAGCGAAGCGACGAAGCAATCCATTCCTCCACTAGCGGCGGCATGGATTGCTTCGCGGAGCCTGTCATCCGGCGGCGCTGCGCGCCGACCGGGTGGCTCGCAATGACGGACGGAACTGGGGAAGGAAAACATGTCGAACGAAATCAAGATCGAGACCGGCACCGACGAACTGCTCTGCGTGATCCGCGACCGCGTCGCCGTCATCACGCTGAACCGCCCGGACGCCCGCAACTCGCTGTCGGACACGCTGACGCCGGCGCTGCGCACGATGATCAGGACCTGCGGCGAGAACCCCGAGGTCGGCGTGCTGCTCGTCACCGGCGCCGGCAAGGCGTTCTGCGCCGGCGGCAACGTCAAGGGCATGGGCGCGCACCGCGACAAAAAGAAGCTCGAAATGTCCTATGAAGACAAGGTCGCGGATTTGCAGGAGCGTCAGCGCCTGCTCACCGGCGCGCTCGCCTCGGTGCGCAAGCCGACGATTGCCGCCCTTCCCGGCCCTGCGGTCGGCGCCGGCCTTGCGATCGCGATGGCCTGCGACATCCGGATCGCCGCACAATCCGCCTTCATCTCGACCGGTTACCTGCGCGTGGCGCTGAGCGGCGATTACGGCATGGCCTGGCTGTTGACGCGGCTGATCGGCACCTCGCGCGCCCGCGAGCTGATGTTCACTTCGGAGAAGGTTGACGCCGCGAGGTGCGAGCAGATCGGCCTCGTCAACCGCGTGGTGCCGGACGAAACGCTGCAGGACGAAGCCTTTGCGCTGGCGAAGTCGATCGCCGAGGGCCCGACCCTCGCGCTGCGCTACATGAAGGACAATCTCGACGAGGCGCTGCAATTCGACTTCGCCACCGCGCGCGACCACGAGGCCGAGCGGCTGATCCGCCTCACCACGACGGCCGATCACAAGGAGGCGGTGCAGGCCTTCATCGAGAAGAGGAAGCCGGTGTTCCGGGGGAGTTGAGCGCGATCTCTCCTTCCCCCTGAAAGGGGGAAGGTCGGGATGGGGGTCAGCCACACGCGCCATTGCCGGGGAGAGCGCTGATCCCCACCCGCTTTGCTCTGGCGAGCAAAGCGACCTCCCCTTTTCAAGGGGAGGTGAGAGCTCGTAGCCCGGATGAAGCGAAGCGAAATCCGGGACAAGTCTCGCGGCGGTACGACCCCGGATTACGCTGCGCTTCATCCGGGCTACGGAGTCGGAGCAATCAAAAAGAAAAGGGCCCGGTTCTGGAGGGGCCAGAACCGGGCCTAGTCAGTCAAACCGCAAGCGAGGACATCGCGGCCAAGCGGGAAGTGGCAGCAAGCCGCCAGCTGGCACAGGGAATGTCTTGCGGTTCGACGTAGATCTCTTTCACGAAGCGCACCAGCTTCCAGTCGCCGGGGCTCTGGGTGAAGGCGTAGCCCGACTTGCGGGCGAGGCCGATCATCGTCGCATTGGAACGCAGCGTGTCGCCGAAGATGCGCTCGGCTCCGAAGGACGCCGCGCGGCATTCGAGATTCTTCAGCAGCGCCTTGCCAATGCCGTGGCCCTGCCACCGGTCATCGATCGACAGGCCGAACTCGACGCTCGAATTATCGGCATGGAAGGCGTAGCGGGCTTCGCCGACGATGGTCTCAAAGCCATCGACCAGCATCGTCGCGACCACCGTGAACCGGTCAGCCTCGCCGACATGGATGAAACGCTCGAGCTCTGTCTTCGGCAGCTCGCTCAACGCGCCCAGGAAGCGGTTGTAACGGGACCCCGCGGAGAGCGAGCGGATGTAGCTCTGCAGCTCTTCGCGGTCGCGCGGCTCGACGAAGCGCACCTTGACCTCGCTGCCGTTCTTGGCGCGCAGCACGTCAGAGTATTGCTTGAGATCGTCGAGATGCAGCGCAACCATGACACGCTCCTCGGGTGAAGAAATTGGCCGGCGCCCCTCGATCGAGGCGACGCCAGCGGTGGCGTCCTTCTCAGGCCCGCCAGAACGGCTTCTCGGTCTCGAACACGATGTCGCTGCGGGACATGCCGATGTCGTGCAGATCGCGCTCGGTCCACTGCGACAGCTCGCGGCGGCGCTCGTAACGCTCCCACCAGACATGCAGCGTCTCGCCGACCTGGTTCAGCAATCCGGACGTATGATGATTTGTCATCGATTCATGGGTGAAAATGGACATCTGCGGCTCCTATCGGTAACCTGTTGGCAGGAATATCGGAGCTATTTGGTCCACTCACAAACGACACTTTGTACCGTTTCGCATGAATTAAAGTCATGTATTTGGAGACGCACAAGAGATGACCAGCCGCCTGCCTTCGCTGAATGGTCTAAGGGCGTTCGAGGCCGCCGCACGGCATATGAGCTTCACGCTGGCGGCGTCCGAACTGAACGTGACGCAGACTGCGATCAGCCATCAGATCCGGCGGCTCGAGGAGGAGCTCGGCGTCCGCCTGTTTATCCGCCAGAACCGCTCGCTGAGCCTGACACCGGAGGCTACCGAATACCTTCCCGGCGTCCGCGCCGCCTTCAATGACCTCAGGCTCGCGACTGATCGCCTATTGCGCCGGGACGACGATCACGTGCTGACCGTCTCGACGCTGGCGTCGCTTGCCGCCAAGTGGCTGCTGCCGCGGCTGTCGGCCTTCCAGGAGGCGCATTCCGGTATCGACGTTCGTATCACCACCTCGACCAGCCTGGTCGACTTCCAGCGCGACAAGGTCGACGCGGCGATCCGCTATGGCCGCGGCCAATGGGCGGGCCTGCGTGCCGACTGGCTGATGGCGGATGAGCTGTTTCCGGTGTGCAGCCCGTCGCTGCTGCAGGGAACCAGGCCGCTGAAATGCCCTGAAGACCTCAGGGATCACACGCTCCTGCACACCAGCAACGCCAACAGCGACGACTGGCGGCTGTGGCTGACCGCGGCGGGATTGCCGACCGATATTTCCAAGCAGCCGGGCGTCACCTTCGACCTGCTGTTCGTGACGATCCAGGCCGCGATCGATGGCATCGGCGTCGCGATGGGCCGCACCTCCTATGTGCAGGACGACATCGCCAAGGGCCGCCTCGTGGTTCCCTTCAAGATCGCGCTGCCTGCCGACGCCGGCTTCTACCTGGTGTCGCCGCAGGGACGCGCCGATACGCCAAAGCTGTCCGCGTTCCGGAACTGGCTCGGCACAACGGCGCACGCTGCGCCTTGATGCGGCGCACGCGACGGCCGGAGCTTCGTTCTGATTGAACCAGAGCCGAGGTGCTAGATTGTTGTTTTGACGAGCTTTCTTCGCGCGAACCGATATCCTTTTCGCTCGAGACGCTCCCTGCAATGTCCACCTACGGCTTTTTTCCCATAGCCCCCCGCGTGATTTCGGGTTGGTCGCGCCAGACAGGCGTGCCAAATTGCCGCACATGGCAGTTAACTGCTTTGGCCGGCGAAACAATTTGCGCCGGCCGTTTCGTCACGGGGAGGAAAGGGCGTTATGTCGCAGTCGAGTTCATCGCAAGTCCCGCAGATCAAATCGCGTCTTGGCGCCATCCTGCGCGCGACCAGCGGCAATTTCCTCGAGCAGTTCGACTTCTTCCTGTTCGGCTTTTATGCGCAGGCGATTGCGAAGGCCTTCTTCCCCTCCGAGAACGAGACGGCGGCGCTGCTCAACGCGTTCGGCGTGTTCTGGCTCGGCGCCTTGATGCGCCCGGTCGGCGCCGTCGTGCTCGGCGCCTATATCGATCGCATCGGCCGCCGCAAGGGCCTGATCGTGACGCTGTCGATCATGGCTATCGGCACCGTGGTGATCGCGCTCTGCCCGAGCTATGCGACCATCGGCATTGCGGCGCCGATCATCGTGCTGATCGCGCGCCTGCTGCAGGGCTTCTCCGCCGGCGTCGAGCTCGGCGGCGTCTCGGTCTATCTCGCGGAGATCGCCACGCCCGGCAATCGCGGCTTCTACACCTCGTTCCAGTCGGCGAGCCAGCAGGTCGCGATCTTCGTCGCCTCGATCCTCGGCTTCGTCCTCAGCGAGAGCATGCCGGCGGCGACCGTTGCCTCCTGGGGCTGGCGCATCCCGTTCTTCGTCGGCTGCCTGATCATCCCGGTGATCTTCTTCCTGCGCCGGACGCTGGAGGAGACCCCGGCGTTCCTCGCGATGAAGAAGCATCCGACCGCGAGCGAGGTGTTTGCCTCGGCGATCGCGAACTGGCGCATCGTCGTGCTCGGCATGATGATCGCGGTGCTGACCACCACCACCTTCTACTTCGTCACCGTCTACACGCCGACCTTCGGCAAGACCGTGCTGAAGCTCTCGACCCAGGACGCGCTGCTGGTGACGCTGCTGGTTGCGGTGACCAACTTCATCTGGAATCCGGTCGGCGGCGCGGTGTCCGACCGGATCGGCCGCAAGCCGGTGCTGCTGGCGATCGCCGGCCTGTCCCTCATCACGGCCTATCCGGCGCTGCACTGGCTGGTGACCAATCCGTCGTTCGGCAAGATGCTGGCGGTCGAGATGATGTTCTCGTTCTATTTCGGCGTCTACAGCGGCACCATGCTGGGCTCTCTGGTCGAGATCGTGCCGGCGCATGTCCGCACCACCTGCTTCTCGCTGGCCTTTGCGCTGGCGGCCGGGCTGTTCGGCACCTTCACGCCGTTCGCCTCGACCTGGCTGATCCAGCAGACCGGCGACAAGGCTTCGCCCGGCTACTGGCTGATGTGCGCGGCAGCTCTCGGCGTCGTCGCCACGCTGATCGTCTATCGTGGCGGCCAGACCATCGAGCAGCGCGAGACGGTTGCGGCCTGATATTCCACTTCGCGGCCGGGCGGGCTCGCTGGGCATGACTTCTTCGGAAAATCGCGACACGCTTTTCCGGATCATGCTCATGCGCCCGGCCCGTGTTGCTTTCCATGCCAACAACGATAACAAGAGCGCATGGTTGATCTGACGCGCAGGTTCGACGTCCTGGTGATCGGCGGCGGCAACGCCGCGCTGTGCGCTGCGATCAGCGCACGGCGCGCCGGCGCCTCCGTGCTGGTGCTGGAAGGCGCCCCGAAATTCTATCGCGGCGGCAACACCCGCCACACCCGCAATATGCGCTGCGCCCATGACGCGGCGACCGCAATCCTCACCGGTCCCTACACCGAGGACGAGTTCTGGAACGATTTGCTGCTGGTGACCGGCGGCCAGACCGACGAGGAACTGGCCCGCTTCATGATCCACGAATCCAAGGACATTCTGAACTGGATCGTCGAACAGGGCGTGCGCTGGCAGCCCTCGCTCGGCGGCACGCTGAGCCTTGGCCGCACCAACTCGTTCTTCCTCGGCGGCGGCCGCGCGATGCTGAACGCGCTCTATCGCACCGCCGAGGAGCTCGGTGTCGACATCCTCTACGATGCCGAGGTCATCGACCTTACGATCGAGGACGGCATGTTCCTTTCGGCGCAGCTGAAGCAGCCGGTCGGCGGCAAGACCGAAGTCCGCGCCTCGACCCTGGTCGCGGCCGCCGGCGGCTTCGAGGCCAACATCGAATGGCTGAAGGAGTCCTGGGGCGATGCGGCCGACAATTTCCTGATCCGCGGCACGCCCTATAATCGCGGCGCGATCCTCAAGATGCTGCTCGCCAAGGGCGTGCAGGAGATCGGCGATCCGACGCAATGCCATGCGGTGGCGATCGACGCGCGCGCGCCGAAATTCGACGGCGGCATCATCACGCGCCATGACTCGGTCGTGTTCGGCATCGTCGTCAACAAGCATGCCGAGCGCTTCTACGACGAGGGCGAGGACATCTGGCCGAAGCGCTATGCGATCTGGGGCCGGCTGGTCGCCGCGCAGCCGGACCAGATCGCCTACATCATCTTCGACTCGACCGTGGTGACGAGCTTCATGCCGACGCTGTTTCCGCCGATCGCGGGCGCGACGATTGCCGAACTCGCCGGCAAGCTCGAGCTCGACGCGGCCGCGCTGGAAAAGACCATCACCGAGTTCAACGCCGCAGTGCAGCCCGGCACCTTCGACCACACCATCCTCGACGACTGCGCTACCCAAGGCATCACGCCACCGAAGACGCATTGGGCGCGCCGGATCGAGACGCCGCCCTATCTCGCCTATCCGGTGCGGCCGGGCATCACCTTCACCTATCTCGGCACCCGCGTGAACAGAGAGGCGCGGATGCTGATGAAGGACGGCAAGCCGTCCGCCAACATGTTCGCCGCCGGCGAGATCATGGCCGGCAACGTGCTCGGCAAGGGCTATGCCGCCGGCATCGGCATGACCATCGGCAGCGTGTTCGGCCGCGTCGCCGGCCGGGAAGCAGCCAAGAATGCGCGGAACTGAAGGCGGGACTGACGCGATGCACGGGACGAGGATCTTGCAGGAAGCCGACCGTCTGATGACGGTGTGCAATTCCTGCCGCTATTGCGAGGGCCTGTGCGCGGTGTTTCCCGCGATGGAGATGCGCCGCGCCTTCTCCGACGGCGATCTCAACTACCTCGCCAACCTCTGCCATGGCTGCGGCGCCTGCTACACCGACTGCCAGTTCTCGCCGCCGCACGAATTCAACGTCAATGTACCGAAGACGCTTGCGGTCGCGCGCGCCGAATCCTATGCCGCCTATGCTTGGCCGCGCGCCTTTGCCGGCGCGTTCGCGCGCAACGGCCTCGTCATCAGCCTGATCGCAGCGCTCAGCGTCGCCGCCTTCATCTTCGGCTTCGCCGCGATCAATGATCGCGGCGTGCTCACCGGCATCCACACCGGTCCCGGCGCGTTCTATAAATTGATGCCGCACAACGCGATGGCGCTGCTGTTCGGCTTGGCCCTGCTCTACGCGATCCTGGCGCTGGTGATGGGCGTGCGCGCGTTCTGGCGCGACATCGGCGAGCCGGTCGGCATGACGACGGATGCGAAGGCGCTGTTGCAGGCGGGCCGCGACGCCGGCGAGCTGCGCTATCTCGACGGCGGCGGTGTCGGCTGCTTCAACGAGGACGACCAGCCGACCGACCGCCGCAAGCTGTATCACCACTTCACGTTCTACGGCTTCATCCTGTGCTTCGCCGCGACCTGCGTCGGCACGCTGTATCATTACCTCTTGGCGCGCGAGGCGCCCTATGCGTGGTGGGACCTGCCCGTCGTGCTCGGTACGCTCGGCGGCATCGGGCTCGTGGTCGGCCCGCTCGGGCTCCTGTCGGAGAAATGGAAGCGCGACCGCGTGCTGGTCGATGAGCAGCGCATGGGCATGGATACCGCGTTCATCCTGATGCTGTTCCTGACCAGCATTACCGGCCTCGCCCTGCTGCTGTGGCGTGAGACCGCCGCGATGGGTCCGTTGCTGGCGCTGCATCTCGGCGTGGTGTTCGCGCTGTTCATCACCATGCCCTACGGCAAATTCGTGCACGGCATCTACCGCTTCGTCGCGCTGGTGCGCTATGCGCGCGAACGGCAGATGATGGCGGAATGAATGGTGGTGGGTTAGCGCAGCGTAACCCGGCTTACGAACTCATCCTGCATCGGGCTTTGTCGCCAGGGCACAGAACCACTCATTTGTCTCGACCAGCTGAGCCTGCGTGAAGCCGGCTGCTGCCAGCTTTTCCGCGACCCCTTCCTTGGGCTGTCCGGAATAGCGCGTAAAGCCGAGCGCGATCCTGCCGCTCGGCTTCATGACGCGCCGGACCTCCCGTAGCCCGGCGATGGCGTCCGGCCAGACTTGCATCGAGTTGATCGCCAGCACCTTGTCGAAGCTATCCGCATCGAATGGCATGCGCTCCACGGGGCCAAGCCGAAGCTCGACACGACCATCCTCGATCGCGGCCGCGTTCCGGGCGCGAGCTTGCCCGACCATCTCCTGCGACGGATCGATGCCCGCGACGCGTCCCGCCGGCACCAATGTCGACAGGCGTTGAAGGACGACGCCCGGACCAAACCCGACTTCGAGCACGCTGTCGTCCGGTCCGACCTCGAGGCGATCTGCGACCCACGCGCCGCAATCTGCATTGGTGCGCGCCATGATCATGCCGCCGAGCCTCCCCAGGAGACCCCGAGGACGGCCAAACGCACGCAAGAGGATGCTTTGCACGGCGCTCACCGATTGCCATCTCCGGTGAACAGGATTTCGGGACGGTCGCGGCTACAGATCCACCACCACGTAGTCGCTCTCCACCGCGACCTTGATGGTCTCGGCGACATACGGCCCCTTCACCACATTGGTGCCCGGCTCGACGCTGACCGGATAGGCGCGCACGCGGAAGCGGCGCGGGTCGCAATAGGACTGACCGGTGCGGATATCGAACTCCCAGCCGTGCCAGGGGCAGCGCAGGATCTCGCCGAGTTTGGTGTATTCGATCTCGCCGGGATCGGACGATGAGGCGAGCCCGATCAGCGGCCCCTCGCACAGCGCCGCGCCCTGATGCGGGCAGCGGTTCAGCAGGCCGAAGAACTCGCCCTTGACGTTGAAGACGGCGATCGGCCGTCCGTCGATCTCGAGGAATTTTCGCGAACCCGGCGGCAGTTCGTCAACCGGGGCGATCACATGACGCGCCATCAATCGTTCTCACGCATGATCTGATTCGAAAAACCGGTTCCCACTTTTTCGGATCAAGCGATACCGTACAGCTGCCTGGCGTTGTCGAGATAGAACGCCTGGCGATTGGCATCGCTGACGCCGGCCGGCAGCACGCGCGACGGCTCGTCGTAATCCCAATGCGGGTAATCGGTCGCGAACAACAATCTGTCCCAGCCGATCCACTCGATGGTCTGGAACAGATGGTCGCGGCTCTCCGGATCCTCCATCGGCTGCGTCGTCCACCAGATGTGATCGCGGATATATTCCGACGGCTTGCGCTTCAGATGCGGCACTTCGGCATGCAGCCGCGCAAACACCTTGTCGAGGCGCCAGGCCAGCGATGGGGCCCAGCCGAACCCGGCCTCCACCATCACCATCTTCAATTTCGGGAAGCGCTCGAACACGCCCTCAAGCACGAGGCTCGCCAGCGCGGTCTGCTGGCACTGCGAATGCCCGACCATCTCCTCGATATAGTAGCTCGGCCATCCCGACGCGGTGATCGGGTTGCCGCCGAAGCCGAAGGCGTGCACGCCGATCGGAAGGCCGGCTTCCTGTGCCGCCTCATAGATCGGCCAGTAACGGCGCTGGCCGAGCGGCTCGACATTGCGGCTCAGCAGCAGCACCTGGACGAAATTTGCGTCGCCCGCGCGCTTGCGGATTTCGGCCGCGGCCGACATGCCATCCTCATTGGCGACGACGACCGAGCCTTTCAGCCGGGAATCCTTGCTGGTCCATTTCTCGATCTGCCAGTCGTTGATGGCCGAGCAGATCGCGCCGGCGAGATCCTGGTTGCGGATACCCTGCCCGGTGTTGAGCGGGTTGAGCACGCCGAGCGCGACATTGTTGGGATCGAGGTGTTGCTTCTGCATGAAGGACAGCGACGAGCCCTGCGGGCCGCCTTCCGGCGGATAGGCATCGCGGCGCGACGCATTTGGCTGCGCCTTCGGATAGGGCGGACCTTCCATCATGCCCTGATAGGCATGGACGCCGAAGGTCTCGAGATGCGCATGCCAGCGCTTTTCGAGATAAGGATACAGCTCGTCCTTGGTGGCGCGGGCCGGGTGGATGTCGCAGTCGGCGATCGCGGTCTTGATGCTCGTCGGCGACGCTGTTTCGGGGCGCTCGCGAAGCTGGATGTTCATGGCGTCATCTCCTTCACCTTGAGCCGGCCATAGGTCGCATGCGGATTATCGACCATGATCTTGCGCACCAGATCCTGCGACAACCCCTGCGGCAGCACCTCGTCACCATCGAACTGCCAATGCGGGTAATCTGACGAGAATAGGATCAATTCGTCCGACTGCATATGGTCGAACAGGTGGTTCAGCGTGTCTCCGTCCGGCGGCGCATCGACCGGCTGCAGCGAGAAGCGGATGTTGCTGCGCACAATCTCCAGCGGCGCGCGGTCGACCCACGGCGTCTCCATGCGCACGCCTCGCCAGAACTTGTGCAGCCGCCACAGGAATGACGGCAGCCAGGTGAAGCCGGACTCCAGCATCACCATTTTCAGGTTCGGATGGCGCGCGAACACGCCCTCGACGACCAGGCTGGTGAGCTGGGTCTGGAACGCCTGCGCCTGCGCGACATAGTCCTCAATGTGATAGGAGCCCCAGCCGACCGAGGTCGGCGGATTGTGATAGGCGCTGCCGGCATGGATGCCGACCGGCAGGCCGAGCCGTTCGGCCGCGGCGTAGATCGGCCAATAGTGGCGCTTGCCGAGCGGCATGTCGCCCATCACGAGCATCAGCACCTGCACGAAGCGCTCGTCCTGCGCACAGCGCTCGATCTCGGCGACCGCCTTTTCGATGCTCTGCACCGGGATCACGATCGAGCCGCGCAGGCGATCGTCCTTGTCGAGCCATTCCTTGACCAGCCAGTCGTTCAGCGCGCGGCAGAACGCATCGGCCATGTCCTCGGAGAACACCATCTGCACGCCGTAAAGCGGATTGCAGATGCCGTAGGCCGTGCCGAACCGGTCGAGCGCCTGGCGCTGCATGTCCGCAAGGCTCGAGCCCGGCTTGCCTTGCGCGGGACGCCAGTCCGGCCGCGACGCGATCGGCGAATTGGTCGGATAGGATTGCGAGATCAGGTCGGTCATGCCGCGCGTCGTCACCTGGTCGCGCCAGTAGTCGTTCATGTACGGCAGCAGGCTGGTGAGGTGAGGTACGGCGGGATGCAGATCGCAATCCACGCCGCCCGCGATCGGCGACGTCATGATGTTTCCTCCGCGCACGCTCTTACGACAAGCTTGTCGGGCGGCGCTTGGTTCTTGGCTCGCATTCAAGCAGGCCATGCCGCGGCCTGCAACTCGGCAAGGGCCTGCGTGCTGTGCTAGGAAGGCAGAACGCCCCACGGGATTTTCATGGCAAGCAACGAGGAAGAAGGCCGATGAACGCGCTCACATCCATCGCCGAACAGGTCGCCGCAAAGCTGATCGCGAACAAGCAGACGATTGCGGTCGCGGAATCCTCAACCGGCGGACTGATCTCCGCATCGCTGCTCGCGGTTCCCGGCGCGTCGGCCTATTTCCTCGGCGGCGGCGTGATCTACACGCGCGACGCGCGGCGCGCGCTGATGGACATTCCCGACGATGCCATGCGCGGGCTCCGTTCGTCGTCGGAACCCTACGCGCAATTGCTGGCGCGGCAGATCCGCGAGCGCCTCGCAACCGATTGGGGATTGTCGGAGACCGGTGCCGCCGGCCCGACCGGCAACCGCTACGGCGATGCCGCCGGTCACAGCTGCATGGCGGTCGCCGGCCCCCGGCAGCAGGTGATCACGCTGGAGACCGCCAGCGGCGACCGGCAGGCGAACATGCAGGCATTTGCGAAGGCGGCGCTGGAGTTGTTGCTGAAGAACTTGTCGCAATAAATCTACGCTGTCGTCCCGGGCAAGCGAAGCGCGACCCGGGACCCATAACCACCGATGGCCATTGACGATGGTCCGCTCGAGCCACAGCCTGCTTCAACAACTCGATCCTGTGGTTATGGGTCCCTGCTTTCGCAGGGACGACGCAAGGAAAGAGCCTGCAACCTGACGAAGTCACCGTAGCCCGGATGAAGCGAAGCGCAATCCGGGGCGGCTATATCCGCCGCACGACTGTTCCCGGATTTCGCTTCGCTCCATCCGGGCTACGAAAGCGGTAACGCGAGAACCTACTTCTCGCGGAACGAGCGCATGAACTGGTCGCTCATCGGCTTCATCAGATAGGACAGCATGGTGCGGTCGCCGGTCTGGACGAAGGCTTCCACCGGCATGCCCGGGATGATCTTCACCTCGCTGCCGAGGCGCGCGACTTCTTCCGGCGGCATCGAGACGCGGATGGTGTAGTAGCTCTGCCCGGTGCGCTGGTCGGTGGTGACGTCGGCGGAGACGCGGGTGACGACGCCGTTCAGCTCCGGCGTGGTGCGCTGGTTGAAGGCGGAGAGCCGCAGCACGGTCTTCTGTCCGACCTGCAGCTTGTCGATGTCCTGCGGATTGACCTTGGCCTCGACCGACAGATCATCGGCCTTCGGCACGATCATCATGATGGCGTCGCCCGCGGTAATGACGCCGCCGACGGTGTGCACGGTCGACTGCAGCACCACGCCGTCCTGTGGTGCGCGGATATCGATACGGCGGAGCTGGTCCTCGGCGGTCACCTTGCGCTCGACGAACTCGCCGATCTTGTCGTTGGCCTCGCGCAGGTCCTTCGAGACCTCCGAGACCATGTCCTTGTCGACCTGGATGATCTGCAGCTCGGTCTCGGTGATCTTGCCCTTGGCCTGCGCGCGCGAGGCGATGTATTGCGCGCGCTCGCCGGCGAGCCGCGCCGCGTCGCGCTCCAGCGTGGTCAGGCGGGTGAGCTGCACCAGATGCTGCTCGTAAAGCTGGCGAACACCGACTAGTTCGGTTTTCACCAGCTCGATTTCCTTGTCCTTGGACTTCTCCTGCGCCTCGAGCCCCGAGATCTCCTCGTTAAGCTGGGTGACGCGCTCGCGCAGCTGCGCTTTTTGACCGGTGCGGCCATTGACCCGCACCTCGAATAGCTTGGTTTCGCTCGCCATGATGTCGCGAACGTCGGGATCCTTGGCCTGCTCGGTGAGTTGCGGCGGAAAGGCGATCTTGTCGCGGCCCTGCTGCTCGGCCTCGAGCCGGGCCGCGCGCGCATAAAGACCGTTCAGCGTCTTGACCACGATCGCAAGGCTGGCCTTCACGACGGTCTCGTCGAGGCGCACGACGATGTCGCCCGCCTTGACCACGTCGCCGTCACGCACCCGGACTTCGCCGACGACGCCGCCGGTCGGATGCTGCACCTTCTTGACGTTGGATTCGACCACCACGGAGCCCGGCGCGATCAGCGCGCCGGAGATCGGCACCGTCGCGGCCCAGCCGCCAACGCCGCCGCCCAGGACCAGAACCACGACGAGGCCGACGATCAGATGCTTGCGGATCGAGCGATGTGCGTTGCGCGGTTGATCGGTCATGATTTGGCGGCTCCCGCATCCGCGACGATCTTGATCGGCGTCGGCACCGGCGGCGCGGCGCGCTGCAGCACCTGCGCGAGCACGGCTTCCTTCGGCCCGAAGGTCTGCATGCGTCCGTCCTTCAGCACCAGCAGATGATCGACGCCCTCGATGCCGATCGGCCGGTGCGCAACCACAATGACGACCGCGCCGCGCTCACGGGCGCCGCGCACCGCGCGGGTCAGCGCCTCGTCGCCTTCGCTGTCGAGATTGGAGTTCGGCTCATCCAGCACGATCAGGAACGGATTGCCGTACAGCGCACGCGCCAGCGCCACGCGTTGCGCCTGGCCCGCGGAGAGCGCGGTGCCCTGTTCGCCGACCTGGGTGTCGTAGCCCTCGCGCATCTTGATGATCATCTCATGCACGCCGGCCTCCTTGGCCGCCGCGATGATGCCGTCGGACTTGGCGTCGGGATCGAACCGGCAGATGTTCTGCGCGACCGTACCGGCGAACAGTTCGACGTCCTGCGGCAAATAGCCGACATGACGGCCGAGCTGGTCCGACGACCACTGGTCGAGCGCGGCGCCGTCGAGCCGTACCTTGCCCCGCGCCGGCATCCAGACGCCGACCAGCGCCCGGATCAGCGACGACTTGCCGGAGCCGCTCGGGCCGATCACGCCGACGCCGCTGCCGGCCTCGACGGCGAAGGTGATGTCCTGCACGATGGCGCGCTGATCGCCCGGCGCGACCATGGTCACGGCTTCGACCGAGAGCTTCTTCTCCGGCGCCTGCAACAGGGTCTGCTCGGGGCGCGCCGGCATCTGCTGCAGCAGGCGGTTGAGCCGATGCCAGCTCTGCCGCGCGGCGACGAAGCCCTTCCAATGCGCGATCGCAAGATCGACCGGCGCCAGCGCTCGCGCGCTCAGGATCGAGCCGGCGATGATGATGCCGCCGGTGGCCTCCTGATGGATCACGAGATAGGCACCGACCGCGAGCACGGCGGACTGCAGCATCATGCGCAGCACCTTGGCGACCGCACCGAGCCCGCCGGTGACGTCGCTCGCATGCTGGTTGCCGGACAGATATTCCTCGTTGGCCTCGTTCCAGCGTCTGTTCATGCGGCCGGCCATGCCCATCGCCACCAGCACCTCGGCATTGCGGCGGCTGGAGGCGGCGAGATCGTTGCGCCGCGCCGCGAGCGTCATCGCTTCCTTGGCCGGCGTGCGCGACAAATATTCGGTGATCAGCGTCAGCGTCACCAGGATGATCGCGCCGACCAGCGCCGTGACGCCAAGCAGCCAATGGAATGCGAAGCAGATCACCATGTAGAACGGCAGCCAGGGCAGATCGAAGAACGCGCCGGGACCCATGCTGCCGAGGAAGGAGCGCACATTGTCGAGGTCGCGTAGCGGCTGCAGGCCCTCGCTGCGATTGCCGGCCATCAGCGGCAGCCGCACGACGGTGTCGAACACCCGTGCGTTGAGCGCTTCGTCGAGTGAGGTGCCGACGCGGCCGAGGATCCGTCCGCGCAGCAGGTCGAGCACGCCCTGGGCGATGTAGAGGACCGCGGCGATGACCACGAGGCCGACCAGGGTGGGAACGCTGCGGCTCGGCAGCACCCGGTCGTAGACTTGCAGCATGAACATCGAACCTGTCAGATAGAGCAGGTTGATCATGCAACTGATGAGGCCGACGCCGATAAAAGCGCTGCGGCAAGCGCGCAGCGCCTCAGCCAGTTCGGAACGCCGGACAGCGGGCGCGGCTGCCATAAAAACTGATCTCTGCAAAACAAAAGAGTTACGTGATCACCACGTTGTATAGACGTTTGCGACCACCGTCCATTTTAAGTCGCGTGAACCAAAGCATGGTTTGCGGCCTAATTTTGTGATCGCGCCGACAGTTGACGGAATAAATTAGGGTTAACCGGCCGCGGAACCCTGGCCCTGCGCGGGCGCGCTTCTCGGAAACGGCACGAGAATGACCGACATCGAGACCCGGCCGATCTCACCATCCACATCGAGCAATACCCCGCCGCCGACGCCGAGCCCGGCCTCCGGCCGCCAGCGGGCCTCGGCGCGAACGCCGATCCACGCGCCCCGCGGTGGCCTGAACAGCTGCACCGCGAGGTTCGGATTGGGGTCGGCCACCACGTTCTGGACCGGACGCGCGATGCCATGGGTCCAGTCAGCCGGGCCGAGCACCCGTGCCAGCGGACCGGCGTCCGCAATTACGGCGTGATGCAAGCGAAACCAGGCGGTATCGCCGCCGGCGCGGGCTTCCATCGCATCCATGAACCAGCTGCGGTCCTGGCCATGGACGGCGCGGAGGTTGCGCAACGGAAATACCGTGGGATCCACCGGATCGGCCGCGCTCCCGTAAAACCCCGGGACCTCGACAGCCCGCTCGCGCGACAGCGTCACGCGCACCGTCGCGCAGGGTTGCTCCTCACCGGCCGGCCAGAGCGTGTTGTCGACCACACTGACCCGGCCGCCTTCGGTCACCACGGTAACCTGCGTGCGCAGTTCCGCCATTGGCGTCGGCCGCAGGAACCAGGCCGCCGCCGAGATCGCGGTGCCCCAATTGTGCGCGCCGGCCATGGCCTCGACCTCGCCGGTCAACAGGCTTGCGACCGCCCCACCCTGAAGGCCGGTGAACGGCCCGGCCGCCAGCGCCGCGGGCTTCCAGTGATGGGGCGTGGCGAGCGGTTCGAAGATGGCCAAGGCGGATAATCCCTGAGATGAGCAGGATTGAGCGTTCGGCCAATCTGATCCAAGAATAGCGGCCATGACAAAAGGCCATTCATCACTTCAGGTGAGCAGGATTCATCCATTGGATGCCCCCGATCCGCGGGTGATCCCGCCGCTGCCGGCGCTGCTCGCCTTCGAGCGCGCGGCCACGCAACTCAGCTTCCGGCGCGCCGCGCGAGACCTGTCGCTGAGCCCGTCGGCGATCAGCCATCAGATCCGCGGGCTGGAAGAGCAGTTCGGCACCAGGCTGTTCGTCCGCGGCGCGCGCTCGGTGCGATTGACCGACGACGGCGAGCGCTACCTTGCAAAAGTGTCGGCCGCGCTGGCGACGCTGCAGGAGGCGAGCCGTGACATGTTGCGGCAACGCGGCGAGGCCAGCGGCGAGCTCTGGATCAGCTCATTGCCGTTCTTCACCAGCGCCGTGCTGCTGCCGGCGCTGCCGGAGTTCAAGCGGCGCCATCCGCAACTGACGCTGCGGATCGAGGCCACCCACCAATATGCCGACTTCAACGGTTCGCGCGTCGATGTCGCGATCCGCTACGGACGGGAACACGCCGCTGGACTGAAGGTCGAGCCGCTGGTGCAGGTCAAAGGAATGCCGGTCTGTACGCCGGCACTGGTCAAGGCAGGTCTTCGGACCCCTGCAGACCTGTCGCGCGAGGTGCTGATCCATGTCACGACGCAGCCGCGGGCGTGGCCGGCCTGGCTGAAGGAGGCCGGGCTGCCGAATCTCGCTCCGCGCGGACATCTGTGGCTCGACAGCGTGCCGGCGATGCTGGAGGCCGCCGAACACGGGCTCGGCGTCGCGATCGCGATCGCGCCCCTGATCAAGGCGCGGCCGGGCTTCGGCAAGCGGCTGGTGGCTCCGTTTGCGTTCGAGGCCGCATACAGCGAGACGATCTACCTGGTCTCCCGCACCGAGCAGGCGCGGGACCGCCGCATCGCCGCGGTGCGACGCTGGATCACGGACGCGGTCGCGCGCGCGAGCTAAACCGTGGCGGGCGCCGGCTCGGCCAGGATGCACCGTGCCAAACGGCCGGGCGCGACCTGCACGACCGGCGGCAAGCGCTCGCTGCAGCGCGGCTCGGCGAACTTGCAACGCGGTGCGAAGGAGCAACTGGACGGCGCGTGATCGAGCGAGGGCGGCGTGCCCGGAATGGTTTCCAGCCGCTGGCCGCGCATCGCGCCGTGAATGGTCGAGGCCAGCAAACCCTTTGCATAGGGATGCACCGGCGAGCGCACGATGTCGCGCAAGGCGCCCTGCTCCACGATCTGGCCGGCATACATCACCGCGACGCGATCACAGATCTCGATCGCGACGCCAATGTCGTGGGTGACGAAAATCACCGACATGCCGAACTCGCGCTGCAGCTCGCGCAGCAGCAGCAGGATCTGGATCTGCACGGTGGCATCGAGCGCCGTGGTCGGCTCGTCCGCGAGCAGGATCTTCGGCTTGCAGGCTAGCGCCAGCGCGATCATCGCACGCTGGCGCATGCCGCCCGACATCTCGTGCGGATAGGAGTCCAGCCGCCGCTTCGCGGAGGGGATCCGCACCACCTCGAGCATTTCAAGCGCGCGGGCCGTGGCCTCGCGCTCGCTCTTGCCCTCGTGGCGCATCACCGTCTCCGCAATCTGGCGGCCGATGGTGTAGACCGGATCGAGCGCCAGCGCCGGCTCCTGGAAGATCATCGAGACGGTCTGGCCGCGGAATGCTGACAGCGCCTCGTCGTCCATCGCCAGCACCTGCTGGCCCAGCACCTTGACGCTGCCGGAGATCTGTGTGCGCTTCTTCGGCAACAGCCGCATCAACGCGCGCAGCGTCACGCTCTTGCCCGAGCCGGACTCGCCGAGCAGCCCCAACACCTCGCCCTCGCCGAGCGACAGGCTGAGATCGTTCACGGCATGGACCGTGCGATCGCCGGTGAAACGGATGTTGAGGTTGTTGATCTCGACGAGGTTGGTCATGCGAGCTTGGGTATCCTGGCGTGGAAATCGGTCGCGCGCTGGAAGGCGGCGCCAATCCGGAGCAGAACCGCTTCCTCGAAGGAGCGGCCGATCAGCTGCATGCCGACCGGTAGGCCCGCCTTGGTGAAGCCGGAGGGAATCGAGAGCGACGGCAGGCCGAGATAGTTGACCGGGCGGGTGAACCGCGTCAGCCGCTGCAGCACCGCGTCGGCGCCGGGACCATTGCCGACATCGCTTTCGGCAATCGTCGGCGCCGGCACCGGCGACGACGGCGCAATGACCGCATCGACCCCATTGACCGCCGCGTTGTGCGCGGCGAGCGCGGGGCCGCGCCAGCGCATCGCCTCGAGATAGGTGACCGCCGGAATGGTCAGCCCGTTCTGCAGCCGCATCAAGACCTGCGCGCCGTAATCCTGCGGCCGCTCGATCATCCAGCGCTTGTGGAAGGCGGCAGCCTCGACCGCGAGCACCAGCTGCGATGCCGAAGAGAGCTGGCGCTGATCGGGCAGTTCGACCTTGACGATCTCGGCGCCCTCTTTCTTCAAGGTGGCGATGGTCTCGTCGAGGATACGCGCCACCTCAGGATCGAGGTCGTCGACATAGAACGCCGTCGGGACACCGATCTTCAGACCCTTCAGCGACTGCTTGGTCGCGGCCAAGTAGTCGGGCACCGGCTGCGTCGACGCTGTCAGGTCCTCCGGGTCCGCCCCAGCCATCAGGCCGAGCAGCAGCGCGCAGTCCTCCGCGGTCTGCGCCAGTGGGCCGACCGTATCGAGCGACTGCGACAGCGGCATCGCGCCGGCGCGGCTAACGCGGCCGACCGTCGTCTTCAGGCCGGTGACGCCGCAGAAATGCGCGGGCATGCGCACCGAACCGCCGGTGTCGGAGCCGAGCGCCGCGAAGGTGAGCCGCGCGGCGACCGCCGAGCCCGAGCCCGACGACGAGCCGCCGGTAATGTGCTCGGTGTTCCAGGGATTGCGCACCGCGCCGTAATGCACGTTGTGGCCGGTCGGCCCATAGGCGAACTCGACCATCTGCAACGAGCCGAGGCGGACCTGTCCAGCATCCTTCAGCCGCTGCAGGGCGGTCGCAGTCGTCTTCGGCACGAAGTCGCGGCGAATCAGCGAGCCGCAGGTCACGACCTTGCCGGCGTCGTAATACATGTCCTTGTGCGCCAGCGGCACGCCATGCAGCGCACCGCGACTATTGCCCTTGGCGAGCGCGGCATCGGCCTCGGTGGCTGCGGCCAGCGCCAGCTCGGATTCAACAGCCATATAGGCGTTGAGGCGCCGCTGCCATTCCGCAATGCGATGCAGCACGGCGCGCGTCACCTCATGCGAGGAAACTTTCTTGTCGGCAATCGCCTTGGCGACCGCGGTCAGCGTCATCAGGGCCGGTTCAGAGCTCATTTCGACACCTTCTCGATCTTCTGCGCGATCTGCGCCAGCAGGAAGCTCGCGGGTTCGAGATCGAAGGGCAGCGTGCCGGAGATCGGTGCGAAGCCGTCGAATGCCGGCCCGATCGAATTGGCGATCCGGGTGGCGACGTCGTCGTCGGCGGGCACGTCGGCGACGTGCGCGATCACCTTGACATCCTTGGGAGTGGGTCTGGTCATGCCGCGTTTTCTCCTTTTGCTTTTGCCGGCGCGCGGCTGTGCCCCGAGCCAGGAATGGCCATGTAGCACGCCGCTTGATGGCCCATTGTATCGAGATCGCTGAGTTTTGGCGTGTCGTTTGCGCAGAGCGGCTCCGCAAACGGACAACGGGTGTGAAACCGGCAGCCCGATGGCGGATCGATCGGATTGGGCGGATCGCCCGAGATCGGCGGCACCTCGGTGCGCCTGTCGGGATCGGATGACGGCATCGCCGCCAGCAGCGCGCGGGTATAGGGATGCGCCGGCGCGTCCCACACCGCATCGACCGGGCCGAGTTCGACGACCTCGCCGAGATACATCACCAGCACGCGGTCGGAGATGTAGCGGACGACGTTGAGATCGTGGCTGATGAACAGGTACGTGAGGCCGAATTCGCGTTTGAGGTCGGCGAGCAGATTGAGCACCTGCGCCTCGACCGATTTGTCGAGCGCGGAGACCGCTTCATCGAGGATCACGAGCCGCGGCGACAGAGCGAGCGCGCGGGCGATATTGACGCGCTGACGCTGACCACCCGACACCTCGTGCGGATAGCGGTTGGCGAAGATCTCCGGCCGCAAGCCGACCTTGCCGAGCAGCTCGCGCGCCAGCGTCCGCGCCGTGTCGTCGGCCATGCCGTGGACCTTTGGCCCGAAGGCGATCGATTCCTCGATGGTGAGGCGCGGGTTGAGCGAGGCGTAGCTGTCCTGGAACACCATCTGCACCCCGCGCCGCAGATCGCGCAGCGAGAGCGACGGGCCGACCTGCCGCCCGTCATAGATGATATCGCCGGCATCGCGCGCCATCAGATGCATCAACAGCCGCGCGGTGGTCGATTTGCCGCAGCCGGATTCGCCGACAATGCCGACGGTCTCGCCCTTCATGACCGCGAAGGTAACGTCGTCGACGGCGCGCACGGTCTTGCGCGGACTGAACAGGCCGCCGCGCACCGGGAAGTGCTTGGTCAGTCCCTTGACCTGCAGCAGCGGCTGCGCGGCGCCGCCGAGGTCGGCGACCGGCTCCAGCATATCGACGGAGAGATTGGCGTCGCTCATGCTTTAGTTCCTGATGTCCATGGCGCTGCGCATGCCGTCGCTCAGCAGATTGAAGCAGATCGAGACCGCGAAGATCATCGCACCCGGCAGCGCCGCGACCCACGGATTGACGTAGATCGCAGTGCGCAGCGTATTCAGCATCAAACCCCATTCCGGCTCCGGCGGCTTGGTGCCGAGCCCCAGGAACGAAAGACCGGCCGCAAGGATCATCGACACCGAGATCAGGCCGGTGGCGTAGACGAAGATCGGGCCCAGCACATTGCCGAGCATGTGCACGCGCATGATGGTGAAGGGGCCGGCGCCGGACGCGCGCGCCGCCTCGACGAAATCCATGTTGCGGACGCCGGTGGTGACGCTTTCCGCGACGCGGGTGATCTGCGGCACGAACACGATGGTCAGCGACACGATCGAATTGGTGATGCCGGCGCCGAGCGCACCCGAGATCGCGATCGCCAGCAGCACCGAGGGGAAGGCGTAGAACACGTCGACCGTGCGCATGATCGCGGTATTGAGCTTGCCGCCGACATAGCCGGCGACGAGGCCGAGCGAGGTGCCGATCATGAACGCGAAGATCACCGGCAGGATGCCGATGACCAGCGACAGCCGTCCGCCATAGATCAGCCGCGCCAGCATGTCGCGGCCGAGCTCGTCGGTGCCGAGCGGATAGCCCGGCGTGCCGATATGGCGGAGACGGCGGATCATCGAGCCCTGATAGGGATCGGCGAGATGCAGCCATGGTGCCAGCAGCGCCGAGGCAAAGATCAGCACCAGGATGATGGCGCAGGCCATGCTGACCTTGTCGCGCCTGATGCGGCGGGCAACCGTCGCCCAATAGCCGCGCGCTTTGCTCGCGGGAGCGGCCTGTAATGCAGTATCTGACATCGCACTCATGGTTAGCTCCGCTTGATGCGCGGATCGATCGCGGCCTGCGCGATGTCGACCAGGAGATTGAGCAGCACGAAGAACAGCGCCAGCACCAGAATCGTGCCCTGCAGCAGCGGCAGATCGCGCTGGAAGATCGCCGAGTTCAACAGCAGGCCTGAACCCGGCCACGAGAACACGGTCTCGATCAGGATCGAGCCGCCCAGCATGTAGCCAAGCTGCAGCCCCATCACCGCGAGCGCGGTCGGCGCCGCGTTCTTGACGACGTGGCGGAACACCTCGGTCTCACGCAGGCCCTTGGCGCGCAGCGCCTCGACGAAATCCTGGCTCAGGATGTCGCCGGTCAGCGCGCGCACCGTGCGGGTGACGATGCCCATCGGGATCACCGAGGTGGTGATCGCCGGCAGCACCAGATAGCGCAGATGCTCCCAGTCCCACGCCCAGGCGCCGGAGCCGCCGGGACCTGCGCCGACCGCGGGCAGCCAGTTGAGCTGCACCGAGAAGATGATGACCAGCACCATGCCGAGCCAATAATGCGGCAGCGACACGCCGGCTATCGCCACCGAGGTCGCGACCTTGTCGACCCAGGTGTCGCGGAAATAGCCGGCGATCAGGCCGAACAGCAGGCCGAGCGTAAAGCCGATCATCGCGGCCGCGATCGCCAGCATCACGGTGTTGCCGACGGCGCGCATCACCTCGGTCAGGACGGGCCGCCCGGTCGCGATCGAATTGCCGAGATCGCCATGGATCGCGCGCCACAGCCACAGGCCGAATTGCACCGGCAACGGACGATCGAAGCCGTAGGCCGTGCGCAACTGCGCAGCAAGCTCCTGCGAGGCATCGGCCGGCAGCACCGCGACCAGGGGGTCGCCGGGCGTGATGTGCACCAAGAGGAAGCACACCAGCGCCACGCTGAGCACGATCGGAATGACGTAGACGATCCGTCTGGACGTATAGGCGAACACGTTTCGTTCTTTCTTCCTTCTCCCTTGCGGGAGAAGGTGGCGCGCGGAGCGCGCCGGATGAGGGTTTCTATCCGCGGATACAATCATTTCATCTCAGAGAGGCGTGTCCGCGGAGACAACCCCTCACCCGGCTTCGCTCTCGCGAAGCCACCCTCTCCCGCAAGGGGAAAGGGTGCACCTGTTGCGCGGCTAGCGCCTCACGGCGCGACCGTGACCGGCGAGAAGTCGACGAACCAGCTCTTTGGCTGCACAAAGCCCTTGATCTTCGGGCTCATCGCCCGCGGTGCGACGTCGTGGGCGACATAAAGGAAGGCCGCGTCGTCAACCGAGGCCGCATGCAGCTCGGCGAGCGCGGCATCGCGCGCCGCCGGCTCGAAGGTCTGGCGGGCCTTCTTCACCAGCTCGTCGAACTTCGGGTTGTTGTTGAAGCCCCAATTGTTCGACACCGGCGGCGCCATGCCCGACTGCAGGAAACGCACCAGCGCGAAGAACGGATCCATCGCCGCATAGGTGACGTTGATGGCGTTCGAGCCGTTGGCGGTCGGATCCTTGGTGCCGCGCCGCCAGTTGGTGAACAGCGTATTCCACTCGATGACGTCGAGCTGCACATCGAAGTAGCACTCGGCCAACGCCTGTTGCAGATATTCGTTCATCGGCAGCGGCAGCATCTGGCCGGAGCCCGACGCCGAGGTCTGGATCTTGACCGTCAGCTTCTTGTTCGGACCGAAGCCCGCCTCCTGCATCAGCTTCTGCGCGGCCGGCTTGTCGTATTTGATCTGGAAGGTCGGGCTGCCGCGCCAGGGGTGGCCGGGCTCGAACGTGCCGGTCGCCGGCACCATCAGGCCGGCAAGCAGGCCGTCGCGCAGCCCTTCGCGATCGACGCAGAGATTGGCAGCCTTGCGGACGCGGATGTCGTTCCACGGCGAGCCCTCGACGCGCGAGAACTGCCACGGCCAGACATGCGGCTCCTCGTTGGAATAGAGGTTGAAACCACGCTGCTTGATCTCGGGCAGCGCGTCCGGCGCCGGCGCCTCGATCCAGTTGACCTGCCCCGACAGCAGCGCCGCCGTCCGGGCATTGGCCTCCGGCATCGGCAACAGCACCATCTTGTCAGCCTTGGGCACCCGTGCCTTGTCCCAGTAGTTCTCGTTCTTCACCAGCTCGAGCCGCTCGCGCGGGGTGAAGCTCGACATCTTCCAGGGTCCGGTGCCCGACGCGTCCTTGGCGAACGCGGCCCACGCGGCCTGCGACTTCGCCTTGGCGTCGGCGCCTTCGGCCCTGTCGTAGAATTTCTGCCACTTGGCCGGGCTCGCCATGAACAAATTGGTGAGGTTGATCGGCAGGAAGCTGTCCGGCTCCTTGGTGGTCAGCTCCACCGTCATGTCGTCGATCTTGCGCGCCGAGACCAGCGTCGGCATGCGCGAGGCGGTGACGCCGACCTGGCTCGCATCGTATTGCGGCGCATCCTGCTTCAGCACCTTGTCGACGTTCCAGACCACGGCGTCGGCGTTGAACGGCGATCCGTCATGAAAGGTGACGCCGGGGCGCAGCTTGAAAATCCACTTGGTCTTGTCGGCATCGTCGACCTTCCACTCGGTGGCGAGGCCGGGGATCATCGCGCTTGCCTTGTCCGACGAGGACAGGTCCCACATCGTCAGCGCGTCATACATCGTAAGCCCAGTGAAGCGATTGCCCTCAAACCCCTGGTCGGGCTGACCGAGCGTGCGCGGAATATCGGCAGCAGTCATGCCAATGCGCAGCACGCTCTCCGCGCTGGCGATCGCCGGCACGCCTGTGGCTATCGCAAGCGCCAGCATGATCGCCGTCGCATTGGTTTTCCTGTTACGCATCTGAGCAGCCCCTTCGAGTCTGGTGACGTTTTGGTGATTATTTCTTGGGCAAGCGTATGCAATGCCTGTGCCAAGGGGAATAGTTCATCAGCAAATAACCGCCGGGCGCGTCATTTCTTCCCACCTCGCGCCTGAACGGAGCGAAGATGCCTATTCTGGCATCATGCTTGCAGGATTTGGCTCCGACATCTTTCCAACGGAGCCTTCATATGCGTGCGCGCAATTCGATCCTGATGGCGGCAATGGCGCTTGCCCTGACCGCGTGCTGGCCGGGGAAATCCGCGCAAGCAGAGTCCATTGTGCGCTACGGCATCTCGATGGCCGACATCCCGCTGACCACCGGCCAGCCCGATCGCGGCGCCGGCGCCTATCAGTTCACCGCCTACACGATCTACGATCCGCTGGTGGCCTGGGAGATGGACGTTGCCGACCGGCCGGGCAAACTGGTGCCCGGGCTTGCGACCGAATGGAAGGTCGACGACAACGACAAGACCAAATGGCGCTTCGCGCTGCGCAAGGGCGTCAAGTTCCACGACGGCAGCGACTTCAATGCCGACGCGGTGATCTGGAATCTCGACAAGGTGCTGAACGACAAGGCACTTCAATTCGACAAGCGGCAGAGCGCGCAGGTCAAGACCCGCCTGCCCTCGGTCGCGAGCTACGCCAAGATCGACGATTTCACCATCGAGATCACCACCAAGACGGTCGACTCCTTCTTCCCCTATCAGATGCTCTGGTTCCTGGTCTCGAGCCCCGCGCAATATGAAAAGCTCGGCAAGGACTGGGACAAGTTCGCCACTCAGCCCTCCGGCACCGGTCCGTTCAAGCTGACCAAGCTGGTGCCGCGCGAGCTCGCCGAGCTGACGAAGAACCCGGACTATTGGGACAAGAAGCGGCTTGCGAAGGTCGACAAGATGATCCTGATTCCGATGCCGGAAGCGCTGACCCGCACCAACGCGCTGCTGGCCGGCCAGGTCGACCTGATCGAAACGCCGGCGCCCGACGCCGTGCCGCAGCTCAAGGCCGCCGGCATGAGGATCGTCGACAACGTGACACCGCATGTCTGGAACTATCACTTGAGCGTGCTGCCGGGCTCGCCATGGACCGACATCCGCCTGCGCAAGGCGCTCAACCTCGCGATCGACCGCGACGCGGTAGTTGGCCTGATGAACGGCCTCGCCAAGCCCGCCAAGGGCCAGGTCGATCCGTCGAGCCCGTGGTTCGGCAAGCCGACGTTCGAACTGAAATACGACGTCGCAGCCGCCAGGAAGCTGGTGGAGGAAGCCGGCTATTCGAAGGACAAGCCGCTGAAGGCGACCTTCATCATCGCCCAGGGCGGCACCGGGCAGATGCTGTCGCTGCCGATGAACGAATTCCTGCAGCAGAGCTTCAAGGAGATCGGCATCGACATCGACTTCAAGGTGGTCGAGCTCGAGACATTATATACCTGTCTCTTATACACATCTGACGCTGCCGACGAACATGTGTATAAGAGACAGCCCGAAGGTCGATGCGCTGATCGACGAGGCCAAGCAGACCTTCGATACCGCCAAGCAGGATGAACTGCTGGCGCAGGCCCATGCGCTGATCGTCGACGACGCCGCGCTGGTGTGGGTGGTGCACGACACCAATCCGCACGCGCTGTCGCCGAAGGTGAAGACCTTCGTGCAGGCGCAGCACTGGTTCCAGGATCTGACCCAGATCGGGCTGGAGTAAATCTCTGGACCGTCGTCCCGGCGAAGGCCGGGACCCATACGCCGCGGCCGGCGCAATAGGCAAGCGGCCAGACGGCTTTCTAACAACACCCATCTGTGGTTATGGGTCCCGGCCTTCGCCGGGACGACGTCGAATGTGCGTCGCCTATTTCGTCGTCAACGCAAACGCGCCGTCCCAGTCGTGCGGCGGCGGCTCCTTCTGAAACGCGCGGATGCGCGCCTCGTAGAGTCGGTAGAGATATTGCAGCGTCTGCGCCTCGTCGGTCTTGCGGCCGCGCTCGATCGCGGCGAGCGCGCCGTCCCAATCGCGGCCGCGGTAGCAGGCGAGCATCTCGATGGTCAGGTTGCGCAGCCGCTGGAAGCGGCCGGAGTTCGCGACATCCTCGCGGCCGGCAATCGCGTAGATCACCTCGGGCTCCTTCTTGCCCTTAACCATGATGAAATCGAGCTCGAGGATCGCGAACTTCTCCTTCACCGCGAGCGCGGTCTTCGATCCCACGATGATCGGGAAGCCGTACTCCTTGGACTGCCCCTCGAGCCGCGAGGCCAGATTGACGCTGTCGCCGAACACCGAATAGTCGAAACGCACATCGGAGCCCATATTGCCGACCACGCAGGAGCCGGTGTTGAGACCGACACCGATGTTGAGCGGCACATAGACGTGGCCACCGTCCTTCGCCTCCTGCTCGCGCTCACGGTTGAGGTGGTCGACGCGCTCCAGCATGTCGAGCGCCGCATCGCAGGCGTTGAGCTGGTGCTGCTTGTCGTCGAGCGGTGCGTTCCAGAACGCCATGATGGCGTCGCCCATATATTTGTCGATGGTGCCCTTGCGGGCAAGGATCGCGTTGGAAAGCGGGGTAAGGAAGCGGTTCATCAGCGCCGTGAGGCCCTGCGGATTGCTCTTGTAGGTTTCCGAGATCGAGGTGAAACCGCGCATGTCCGAGAACATGATGGTCATCTCGCGTTCCTCGCCGCCGAGCACCAGCCGCTCCGGCGACTGCGCCAGCTGCTCGACCAGCGCGGGCGACATGTACTGCACGAATTGCGACCTGATCTGTCGGCGCTGCTGCTGCTCGCGCACGAAGGCGGAGAAGATCAGCGTGAGATAGATCGCCGTGGTCGACATCAGCGGATAGGTGAAGTCGATCAGCAACCGGTGCTGGGAATAGAAATACCAGGACGTGCCGATCAGCACGGAGGCGAACATCCCGCCGACGGCAACCAGCGTGATCGGACCGAACTTCGGCGCGAAGGCGATAACAAGGAGCCCCATGATCAGCGCGGCAAAGAACTCGATGCCGATGCCGTAGTTCGGCTGCGAAACGACGTCGCCGGTCAGCGCGCTCTCCAGCACCTGGGCGTGGACCTCGACACCGGGCATCGCCGGCGTCACCGGCGTCGTCTTGATGTCGTTCAGCCCGATCGCTGAAGTGCCGATCACGATCAGCTTGCCGGCAATTCGGTCCGGTGAGACGCGCCCGTCCAGCACATCGACGGCCGAGACATAGATCGAGGGATCGCGGCGGGCGTAGTGGATCCAGAGTTGGCCGTGGAGATCGGTCGGGATCGCAAAGCCCTTGAGACCCAGGCTCTTGATACCGGCCTTGTCGGCCTTGATCAGGATCGTGCCCGAGCCGCTCGCCACCCGCAGCATCTCGAAGCTCAGCGACGGCATGGTGATGCCCTGCGCCACCATGATCATCGGCACGCGCCTGACGATGCCGTCGCGCTCCGGCCTGATCGTGAAGAGGCCGCGCCCGGCAGCCGCCTCCTCGAGCACCGGCACGTTGCGCAGCAACCCCGGAAACATGAACATGAAAGGCTGCGGCTCCTCGCCGAGCATCGCAAGTCCGGTGACCGGAAGCTTTTCGTTGAGGTCGGCGCGCACGTTGGGCCCGCCGGATTCGCCGAGCACCACGCGCGAGTTCTTGATGGCTTCGGCCATGATGCTGTCGTTGCTCGGCAGCTGCCGGAGCCTGGCGCGCATCTCCTCATCAAGGCTGCTGAAGGTATCGGCGGCGATATCGGGGTTGAGACGGTCCGGTTCGGAGAACACCGCGTCGAACGCGATCACCACGGCGCCGAGCCGGGTGAGATTGGTGACGATATCGGCGAGCCGCGTCCGTGGCCACGGCCACTGTCCGAGCCGGGGATCGGCGAGGCTCTTCTCGTCGATGTCGACGATGGTGACGGGCCGCGCGGTCTTCTGGCGCGGTTGCAGCGCCTGGAATGTGTCAAACGTCCTGACGCGAAGCTCCTGGACCGGAGCCGGATCCACGATCCGCAGCGCGGCAATGCCGATCAACAGCGCCACGCAGACCAGCCGCGCATAGCCGAAGCGCCGTGCGAACCACCTGCGTATCGCCTTCAGCCGTTTCATGCCATCTGGATATCACGCGCGCAGGATTGTTCCAATCGAGCAAGCACGCAGTGCACAATCAGCCGGACCAGACCCGCGGCGGCACGGCCGCGCGTCTGTCACGTAAAATGAATGATGAAGTCGTTCTGGGACAGGCTCGCCTTGGCGACATTGTGCAATGTGATCGTGTCTGCGCCGTCGACCGTGATCAGCGTATCCGCCGAGTTCGTCGGCGATGTCGCAACATGCTGATCGAACCAGGTACTAAAGGTGCTTGCCGAGACGACCGTGGACAGGTCGATCTGGTCCTGGCCTGGCGTGAAGTTCAGGATCGTGTCGTGGTTAAAGTTCGGCGCAAACACGAACTTGTCCTGGTAGTCCGACCCAAAGAATATGTCCTTGTCGCCGGTCCCGGTCAGCATCACGGGCTCTGGCCGATCCTGTTGGACGTTGAAGATCAGATTGACCTTGTCGGTCGCGCCGTACCCGTCGGCCACTGTGAGCGTGACCATATCGGTGGAGGGCGCGAATTCGCCCGGATCATAGGTAAGGCCCGCTGAGAGCGTGGCATTGATACCGGCCAGGTCGCCAGCGTGGGACGAGGGAGCGACCGTACTGCTGCTCTTGCCATCAGTTGCCGCTGTCAGGTTGAAAATCTCATCGGCGCCTGCATCGGCATCCGTCACCGTCAGGCCAGTAATCGTGTCGGTCCCGTCGGAATTGTGCAGCACGCCGATATTGTCGGTCTGGATCACGGGTGCGTCGTCGCCATTGACCGTCACCGTCAGATGCCCGGCAGTTCCGAGCGCGCCGTCAAAGGCCGTATAGGTGAACTGGTCCACCGCGCTGGTGCCGTGAGGCAGGGCAGCGATCGCCGCAATCTGCGCGGCCGTGACCCCCAGCGTGTAGGTATAAGCGCCGGTCACCGGATCGACGACCAGTTCGCCATAAAGGCCGTCGACCATGAACTGATGGTCCACCGCCGCATCGTGCCCGACGCCGGCAATCGAGAGCGTATCGTGCTCGGCATCGCTGTCGTTGCTGAGCAGGTTTCCGGTGACGCTGCCGGAGCTCCCGAAAGTCGTGGCCACGTCGTCCGTCGTCACGGGCGCATCGTTTGCCCCTACAACGTCGATTGTCAGCTGTGCTGCGCCGACGGCGCCATGCACATCGACGGTCTCGATATCGAAGGTGTCGGCATAGGTGCCTTTGGCGAGCGCATTGATCGCGATCGCGTCCGGAACATAGGTGTAGGTACCGTCGGCATGGACGGTGAGCGAGCCGTACAGGCCCTTGATCGCGACGTCCAGGGTCGGGACGTCATTGTTCACGGCCGCATAGGTCAGCGTCGCGGTCTCGCCGTGATCGACATCGTTGCCATGCAGCGTGCCGGTGAGCGGGCCGAAGCTGTCGTCGGCCGCGGTATCGGTGAGCGCACCGGCATTGACACTGGCGAGCGTCGGCGCGTCGTTGGACCCGATGATCGTGATCGTCACCGGCCGGGTCGAGGACACGTGGTTGTTGTCGGTGACCGTGATGTCGTAGGTGACCGTCAGCGTCTCGCCCAGAGCGAGGAAATCGAAGCTTGCATCGACAGCGCTATAATTGAAGTCCACCGCGCCATGACCGCTGCCTGTGCTGTCGCTGAGCGTCAGGGTAAGGTGGCTCGCCGCCGTCAACGCGTCCCGCTGATCCGCGGTCAAGGTCAGCTGCTGGCCAGCATCCGACCAGCTGAAGCTCGGTGCGGAATTGCTGACCGTATGACGATCACTCAGATCGACATCGGTGAAGGCCAACGAACCAACTGCGTTGTCAGAATCAGCGGTGTCACCGGTCGTCTCAGGAAGCTCGGTGATCTCGTGCACGCCGGCTTTGCCGGAGACGTCGGCCGCGACCACTGGCGCGTCGTTGGTGCCCGTGATGGTGATGGTGACGGGCTGGGTGACGACACCGCCGTGATGGTCGTCGACCTGGATCAGATAGGTCAAGGTCAGCTTCTCGCCGGCCGCGAGATAGTCGAAACTCTCGTCGGCGGCCGAGAAGGTCCAGGCGCGCGATCCGGTTACGCCGCCGGTCGAATCCGTCAGCGTGCCGAGCGACATCCAGCCCAGTATCGTCGCCTGATCGGGAAGCCCTGTGATAACGCCCGTTTCGGTGACGCCGGCGACGGTGACGCTGTGGGTGTCGCTGAGATCGACATCGACGAAGGTCACGGTACCGGATGCGGTATCCGGCACGACCGAGCCGGTCGTCTCCTCGGCTTCAGTGATGGCGGCCGCCTGGGTCGGCGAGGTGATCACCGGCCTGTCGTCGGTGCCGACGATCATGATGGTGACCGGCAACGTGACGACGCCGCCCTGATGGTCGTCGATCTGGATCGTGTAGGTCAACGTCAGCGTCTCGCCGGTGGCGAGATAGTCGAAGCTCCTGTCGGCGGCCGAGAACGTCCAGGAGCGCGATCCCGTCACGCCATCGGTCGAATCGGTCAGCGCGCCCAGCGACAGCCAGCTCAGCACAGTGGCATGGCTGGCAAGTCCGCTGGTCACGCCGGCCTCGGTGACGCCGGTGATGGTGACCATATGCGTGTCGCTCAGATCCGCGTCGGTAAACGTCAGCGTGCCGTGCGCCGTATCGGGCTGGGCGGAATTCGTCGTTGCGGCGAGTTCGGTGATCGAACCGGCCTGCGCCGAGGACGT
Organism: Bradyrhizobium sp. UFLA06-06; assembly: GCF_054820065.1. Lineage (NCBI taxonomy): Bacteria > Pseudomonadati > Pseudomonadota > Alphaproteobacteria > Hyphomicrobiales > Nitrobacteraceae > Bradyrhizobium > Bradyrhizobium sp. UFLA06-06. Next base: position 89,424 of record NZ_JADFUD010000013.1, on the reverse strand, counting down.
CACCACCGGCGTGTCGTTGGTGCCGGTGATCGTGATGGTGAAGGTCTTGAACGTGGTCTCGTTGTTCGGCGCGAAATTGTTATCGACGCGTGCGATATAGGTCAGCGTCAGCGTTTCCCCGGCGGCCAGGAAGTCGAACGCGCTGTCGGCAAGGCTGTAGGTCCAGGTCGCCGAACCGGCATTCTTGTTGTTCGGATTGGGCTCGAGCAGCAACGGGATCTCGACGGCCTTGATGGCTGCAAGCTGCGCAGCGGTCAGCGATGAGGTGACGTCGCTGCCGTTGGCGCCCCGGTAGCTGAACGCGGAATAGTCGACCTTCGCACTCGGCGTGTCACCGACATTGAGGTCCAGCCATTTGATCTGGCCCGTCGCGGTGTCGAACAGCCCGCTCTGGGTCAGCCCCGACCGCTCGGTAAACACCGCGTCCTGGGTCACGACTTGCGGCGGCCCCGGGATGTGATCGAGCCTGCTGTTGGGAGCGCCGCCGGCCTGAGGTCCGGTCGTGTTGACGAAGGTCAGCAGAATGATGATCGGCGCGCCACCGTCGCTGCTGGTGAGCTTGAAGCTGGTCGACACCGGGACGACGCTGTCCGTGAAGTTCGTCGTGAGCTTGGTGTTAGGATTGTTGTTGTCGGTGAACTTCAGCGCGAACACATCGGAGATGAGCTTCTGCGCATCGGTCGATAGTTGCGCCGACGAGACGAAGCTGACGCTGCCCTGGCCGTTGACGATGGTCTGGGTGCCGGCCTGATCGACGGTCGCGATCGGATTGAGCGTCGTCTTGTCGAACAGGATGTAGGAGCCGGTGGTGCCATCGGGCTCGACCAGCACCTGGAATTTGGCCGGCGGCACGCCGCCGGTGCCCTGCACGTCGAAATCGATCTCGACCAGCACCGCGGTACCGCGAATGCCCATGGTCGCGACCGGCGTATCGACCTTCATGTCGCCGTGCTTGGCGGTCGCGCCGGCAACGAAGGAGATCGTGCCCGAGACCAGACTCATCAGCGACGAATTGCTCGACCCGTTCGGGTCGTAGATCATTTCGTTCAGCACCATCTTGGCGTTCGGGCCGAGACCGAACACGGTGCCGTCGATGAAGGTGATGCCGAGCGTCGAGTCGCCGCCGGATTGCACAACGTCACCCTTGTTGACGTTGTCGCCCTGGTTCAGGACGATGGCGACGCCATTGCGGATGGCAGTGGCGTTCCCGGTCAGCTTGGTGACATGGCCGATGACCTTGGCCGGCTCCGCCGCGCCGCCGGCCTGGGCATATTGGGTATAGCCGGTGAGTGCGTTGACAAGATCGCCGGTGAGATGCGCGCCGTCAGGCGACGCCAGCGGCGCGCGCTTTTCGCCCTTGAAGTAGTCGTGCAGGACGAGTTCCCGATCGTCCTTCGCGATGACGAGATCGAGCCCGGTCCGCTTGAAGTCGCCGGTGAACAGCAATTGCCCATCGTCGACGATGATCGCGCCGGGCGGAGCATGCGTGGAAACACTGTCGACGTGCACGTATCCACGGGCATAAGCGTCCGTGTTCGGCAACAGGCCGTCGAATTTCTCGACAAAGTTCACTGCGGATCACCGCACGAGAGTTAATATTGTTAAAATATCCGAATGATTATGCCTGCATATCATCGGATAAAGCTTGGCGAAACCACGCTGTGCTTGCGCAAGGTGGTCCTGTAGTGCGGTTTGACTGGATGTGACTTGGCTCACGCTGTGAAGAGCCGTGTAGTTTGGGTTCGCTTGACGGTACCATAAGGTGGGATTTAAGCCAAGATACGTACTGAGCCACGTATTCGTGGTATTGATTGGCATTTCTGTACTTGCCTCTATTTCCCCATAGCCCAGAGCGGGCATTTGACCCCAATTTCCTGGCCAAAGCTGTGACTTAGCTTACAAATCACAGCGGTCCCGTGCGCGGACCGGCCGGGTTAACCAGAAGGCAAGGATGAGTTGCAAAGCAGTGGAAAAAGGTTCGCCGCTTCCTTTCACAAACCGGTAAAGTTTTCGGGACCCCAAGCAGGCGCCCTTTAGCCTCTTCCCCTGATTCCCCACATCTTAAGTCGATTCGAAGGGATCGTTCGCCATGCTGCCCGGCATGAAACGATCCGGTCGCGTGCGCGGTGCAATATCCACCCGCCGATGAGCGGACAGGGGGTGTCGGATGAGATTCTCGCTTCGCCCGCTTGCGCTGTGCGCCGTCATGCTGGGCTTTGGCCTGGCGCTGGCCGCGCCGGTTGCCGAGCTCAATGCCGCTTCGCTGCTCTCGCCCGGTCCGGCGACGCTGATCAGAAAGTCGACCGAGCCGTTCGGCCTGACGACCAGCCTGCTTGCCGACGGTGGCCTGCACGACAAATGGCTCGGCGTGCAGCGCCAGCTCGCCGACGAATTGGAGCAATTGGCAGTCTGCGAGAGCGACCGCGCCGGCTGTGCGTCGCCGGCGGCGCTGCGATTCCTGGCGATCGTCGATGCCGGACGGGCGCGTCAGGGTCGCGCCCGGCTCGGCGAGATCAACCGCGCGATCAACCTTGCGATCCGTCCGGGCAGCGATCTTGCGGCCTATGGCGAGCCCGACGTCTGGGCGACGCCGCTCGCCACATTCGCCAGCGGCAGCGGCGATTGCGAGGACTATGCGATCGCGAAATTGGTGGCGCTGCGCAAGGCCGGCGTCGCGCCGGAAGATTTGCGGATCGTCGTCCTGCATGACCTCGTCGGCGGCGAGGACCATGCGGTGGTCGCGGCGCGGCTCGACGGCCGCTGGCTGACGCTCGACAACCGCCGCATGGCGATGATCGAGGATAGCGACATCAGGAGTTTTCGGCCGACCTTCGTGATCGACCAGCATGGCGTCAGCCGCTATGTCGATGCCCCGCTCGTCGCCGAGGCCGCGTGGCGGCCGGCGCTGGTGAACTGACTGCGTCATTCCGGGGCGATGCGGAGCATCGAACCCGGAAGCTCGAGGTTCCGGGTCTGGTGCTCACGCACCATCCCGGAACGACCCGAGGGTCCGCTCAGAACATCAGATTATCCTTCACCAGCACCCAGCGGCCGCCCTTGACCTGCTGCACCTGGGTGATGGTGTTGGCGAGATGATCCGTCTTGGAGAACTTGGTCGGCGGCGAGCTGAAGATGTCGAGGAACTTGTCGCCTGACTCCAGCGAGTCCAGCATCTTCTGGCCGGAGAGGTCCTTGCCCGCCTTCTGCGCGTAGAAGGCGAAGGTCATCACCGCGTTGTAGCCGATGATCGCCTGGGTGTTGGCGTCGGTGTTGAACATCTTCTTGTAGTTCACCAGCCAGTCCTTCACCTTGCCCTTGGCCGTGTCCTCGTAAGGTATCTCGAAGCCCGACGCCGCATAGAGCCCTTCGACGGCTTCCTTGCCGAGCGCCGGCACTTCGAGCACGTTGGTCGGGGTGGCGCCGAGGAAGGTCACGTCCCAGCCGAGCTTCTTGGCCTCGTTCATCGCGCCGATGGTCTCGCGGATCACGGTGCCGAGCACGACGAGGTCGCAGCCGTCGGCCTTCATCTTGGCGACCTGCGCCGAGAAGTCGGAGGCGCCGCGCTTGTAGCTCGTGACCGAGGCCGGCTGTACCTTCATCGCGCCAAGCTGCTGGGTGAAGCCGTCGAGCACGTTTTTGCCGTACTCGTCATCCTGATGCATGATGCAGGGCTTCTTGAAGTTCTTCCACTCCATCATGTATTTGAGCGCGGCGCGCGTGCTCTCGACATAGGGCAGGAGGTTGTTGAACTTCAGCCGCTCCTGCGGCTTGGCGGGATCGAACTTGAAGGTGAATTCGGCAGCCGTCAGCGGGAACAGCTGCAGCACGCCGGCATCGAACAGGACGTCCTGCGCGGCAAGCACGGTCGGCGAACCCATCGGTCCGATCATCGCGAACACCTTGTCGCGCTCGACCATCTTCTGCGAGGCCAGCACCGCCTTCTTCGGATCGTAGCCGTTATCCTCCAGGATCATCTTGATCTTGCGGCCGTTGATGCCGCCGCCGGCGTTGATCTCCTCGACCGCCATCTTCATGCCGTTGGACACCGGAACGCCCCAGACCTTGATCGGGCCGGACAAGTCCTGATGCGTTCCGATCACGATCTCGGTCGGCGATATGCCTTCATTGGTGACCTTGGTCTGGGCTGCGGCCGGCAGACAGGTCAGCGCCAGCGCGCTCACCGCAAGGCCCAGCGCCTTCAGCGATTTCGACATTGCAGTCTCCTCCTTACATGGCCCATGTTGAGCGAAGGGTCGGGCCGGCTCGCTCCTTCGCCAATTTCCTTCTCTTCGGCTATGCCACCGCCCGTTCGCCATACATCGCGTCGATCTCGGCGGCGTAGCGCTTGTTCACGAAGCTCCGCTTCAGCTTCATGGTCGGCGTCAGCTCCTCGTCCTCGGGCGTGAGCTGGCGCTCGATCAGATAGAATTTCTTGACGGTCTCGACGCGCGCGAACTTCACGTTGACCGCCTCGACCTCGCGCTGGATCAGATCCTGGATTTCGCGGGCGCGGCACAGGCTCGCGTAATTGGTGAAGGGGATGTCGTGATCCTGGGCGTATTTCTCGACATTCTCCTGGTCGATCATGATCAGGCAGGTCAGATACGGCCGCTTGTCGCCGATCACGACCGCGTCCGAGACGTAAGGCGAGAATTTGAGCTGGTTCTCGATCTCGGACGGCGTGATGTTCTTGCCGCCGGAGGTGATGATAATGTCCTTCATCCGGTCGGTGATCTTGACATAGCCTTCATTGTCGATCGTGCCGACGTCACCGGTGTGCAGCCAGCCCTTCGCGTCGATCGTCTCGGCGGTCCTCTCCGGCTGGTTGAGATAGCCCATGAACAGGAAGTCGCCCTTGATCAGGATCTCGCCCTTCGGGCAGATCATCACCTCGCCCCAGGGCGCGGCCTTGCCAACCGAGCCGAGCTTGATGCGGTCCGCCGGCATCATGGTCGCGACGCCGCAATTCTCGGTCTGGCCGTAGACCTCGCGCATGTCGATGCCGAGCGCGAGATACCAGCGGATCAGATCCGGCGAGATCGGCGCGGCGCCGGTCAATGCGATCCGGCAGCGGTCGAGCCCGAGCATGCGGCGGATGTTGCGGAACACCAGCCAATAGGCCGCGCGGTTGGCGAGCCGCAACGACAGCGGCGGCGTCTCGCCCTGCAGCCGGCACTCGGTCATCCGGTTGCCGATCGCGAGCGCACGGGCGTACATCCAGTTCTGGAACGGGGTCGCATCTTTCAGCGCGATGGTGATGCCGGAATAGAACTTCTCCCAGATCCGGGGCACCGCGAGGAACGCAGTCGGCTGCACCTCGCGCAGATTGTCCGGCACCGTCTCCGGGCTCTCGGCGAAATTCATCACCGACCCCAGCGCGAGCGAGATGTAATAGCCGCCGACCCGCTCGGCGACATGGCAGAGCGGCAGGAACACCAGCCGCTCCTCGCTGTCGGTCGAGGGGTAGAGATCGTTGGCGTGGCGCATCTGGTGCGTCACGCTGCGATTGGAGTGCATCGCGCCCTTGGGCGGGCCCGTGGTGCCGGAGGTGTAGACCAGGATCGCGAGGTCGGAGGCGGTGCGGCTGCCGGTCATCTCGTCCCACAAGGCATCGTTGCCCTGGGCATGGTTGCGGCCGAGCGCGGTGAATTCGGCAAGCGACAGCACCATCGGATCGGAGAAGCCGGAGAGGCCCTCCATGTCGAACACGACGATCTTCTCCAGCGTCGGACAGCGCGAGCGGCAGGTCAGCACCTTGTCGAGCTGCTCCTCGTCCTCGACGAAGATCACCCGCGTGCGGGAATCATTGATGAGGTATTCGACCTGCGCCGCCGAATCAGTTGGATAAATCCCGGACGAGACGCCGCCGGCGCACAGGATGCCCATGTCGGCATAGACCCATTCCGGCACCGCATTGGCGATGATCGAGCCGACGTCGCCGGGGCGGAAGCCGGTGGCATGCAGGCCGAAGGCGATGTCCTTGGAAATCTGCAGCCATTCGCGCCAGCTGGTCGGCTGCCAGATGCCGAACTTCTTCTCGCGGATCGCGGGCCTGTCGCCACGCGTCTGAACCGCGAGCAGAAAGCTCCTCGCGATCGTGTCGGCAACCGTCAGCACCGCTGATCCTGCCATGCGCGCTCCCTCCTCTGCCGCCTGCCTCGCGCGCCGGGTTGTTGTGCCGGTCTTGTTTGCGAGCCAAGCCTGAAATCTAGCTCCAACCCTCTCTCAACGCAGCGTCGACTTTCGTCGACGCGAGCCTTCTTCAGCGCCAAGTCCTTCTCAACGCCACGTCTTCTTCTTTTTCCAGCGCCGCTCGCCCCGCGCGCCCGCTTCCTTGGCGCCGAGATAGAATTCCTGGATATCGGGTGAATTCATCAGCCGCTCGCAGGTATCGTTCATGACGACGCGGCCGATCTCCAGCACATAGCCGTAATGCGCCGTCTCCAGCGCGATCTTGGCATTCTGCTCGACCAGCAGGATCGACATGCCCTGCTCCTCATTGACGCGGCGGATGATGGTGAAGATCTCCTTCACCAGGATCGGCGACAGCCCGAGCGACGGCTCATCGAGCAGCAGCAGCGTCGGCCGGTTCATCAGCGCCCGCCCGATCGCCAGCATCTGCTGCTCGCCGCCCGAAAGCTGCCCGGCCGGCTGGCCGAGCCGCTCCCTCAGCCGTGGAAAATAGCCGTAGACGCGCTCGAGGTCCTGCGCCACACCGTCGCGGTCCTTGCGCAGATAGGCGCCCATCATCAGGTTTTCGCGTACCGACAGGAACGGAAACACCTCGCGCCCCTCCGGCACGTGGCTGAGGCCGAGCCGCACGATCCGGTCGGCCTCCATGCGCTGGATCGGCTTGCCGAGGAATTCGATCGAGCCCTTCTGCGGGTCGAGGATGCCGGAGATCGTCTTCAGGACCGTGGTCTTGCCGGCGCCGTTGGCGCCGAGCAGCGTCACGATCCGGCCGCGCGGCACCTCAAGGCTGATGCCGCGGATCGCCATGATCGGCCCGTAATAGCTTTCGATGTTGGAGAGCTTCAGGATGATGTCCGCTGTGCTCATGGCATCATCCTCATGCGCCGAGATACGCTGCGACGACGTCGGGATGGTGCTGCACCTCGGACGGCGAACCCATCGCCAGCACGCGGCCGTAGTTCAGCGCGATGACGCGGTCGGAGACGCGGTTGACCAGCGTCATGTCGTGCTCGACCATCAGCACGGTGATGCCGAGCTCGCTCTTCATGTCGCGGATCCAGAACGACATGTCGTCTGTCTCCTCGACATTGAGTCCGGAGGACGGCTCGTCGAGCAGGATCAGCTTCGGCTCCGAGCACAGCGCCCGCGCCAGTTCGATCACCTTGCGCACACCGTAAGGCAGTCCCGAGATCAGCTTGTCGCGGTAGGGCTCGAGATCGAGGAACTCGATCACCTGCTCGACGCGGCGGCGATGTGCCTTCTCGCCGGCGCGGACGCTCGGCAGGAACAACAGCTCCTGCCAGAGCCGGGTGGTGGAATGGCGATGGCGGCCGACCAGGAGATTGCTCAGCACGGTCGCGTTCTCGAACAGCTCGATGTTCTGGAAGGTGCGGGCGATGCCGAGTTTCGCGATATCGTAGGCCGGCTCCTGGGTGATGTCCTGATCCTCGAAGAAGATCTTGCCGGAGGTCGGCGGGTAGATCCGCGAGATCAGGTTGAAGATCGAGCTTTTGCCGGCGCCATTGGGCCCGATGATCGAGAGGATCTCGCCCTTCTCGACCGCGAAGCTGACCGCATCGACCGCCTTGAGGCCCCCGAAATGCAGCGACAGGTTCTCGGCGCGGAAATAGCTCATCTGTTCCGCTCCGATTTCACGTAGATCTTCTGCCGTTTGAAGGTCGCGCGCTTGTAGAGCGGGAACAGCTGGAAGAAGAGCTTGATCTTGAGCCAGCGGCCGTAGAGTCCGAGCGGCTCAAACAGCACGAACAGCACGATGATGATGCCGTAGATCGCACCCTTCAGTCCGTTGGCGGAGGCGAAGGCTGCGACCGCGTCCTGGATGTGGCCCGCGCGCTCGGAGCCGGCACCGAGGGTCGCAGCAATGCCGCCGATCACGCCGGGCATATCGTCCTTCAGATAGGTCAGGAACGGATCGATCATGACCAGGAAGATCGCGCCCAGCACCGCGCCGTGCAGGCTGAACGTGCCGCCGATCAGGATCACGATGATGAACTCGATCGAGAGCTGCAGCGTGAACATCTCGGGCGAGATGAAGGACAGCTTGTGCGCGAACAGCACGCCGGCAAAGCCGGTGATCGCCGCCGAGATCGCGAACGACTTCACCTTGTAGAGCGCGACATTGATGCCCATGCTGCGCGCCGCGGTCTCGCTGTCGCGGATCGCGACGAAGGCGCGCCCGGTCGGCGAGCGCAGCAGATTGAGCGTGCCGACGATGGTCAGCACCAGCACCGCAAGACAGAGATAATAGAAGGTCGGGCCGTCGCGCGACACCGTGGAGCCGAGCAGCTGCATGGTCTTGACCCGCATGCCCTCATTGCCGTTGGTGACGCTTTCCCAGCGCGCCAGGATCTCCTCGACGATGAACGCAAAGGAGATCGTCGCGATCACCAGATAGATGCCCTGCAGCCGCAGCGCCGGAAATCCGACCAGCGCGCCGACCACGCCGGTCAACAGCCCCGCGGCGAGGAAGTAGACCGGGAACGGCACATTGAACTGCTGCAGATAGGCCGCGGTGTAGGCGCCGATCGCAAGAAACGCGGCATGGCCGAGCGAGGCCTGTCCGGTGAAGCCGGTCAGGATCAAGAGCCCGACGCCGACGGTCGCGTAGATGCAGACGAAGACGAGCTGGCTCATCAGATAGCTTGAGAGCGTGTAGGGCGCGATCAGCAGCACCGCCAGCAACAGGCCGTAGGAATAGATGTAGCCCGAGTGCGGGAACAGCTTGATGTCGTCTTCGTAATCGGTCTTGAAGAGAAACCGCATGTGTCGCTCCTCAGACCTTCTTGCGGACATGAAGGCCGAACAGGCCTTCGGGCTTGAGCAGCAGCACCGCGAGCAGCACGATGTAGGGCGCGACGTCCTTCCATCCCTGCGGCAAATAGAAGCCGGCCATGCTCTCGATCACACCGATCAGGACACCGCCGACCACGGCGCCCGGGATCGAGCCGAAGCCGCCGAGCACCGCAGCCGGAAACGCCTTCAACCCCAGCACCAGGCCGACATTGGAATGAATGAAGGTGATCGGCGCCAGCAGCACGCCGGCGCAGGTCGCGACCGCGGCCGAGATCGCCCAGACGATCGAGACCACCCGCTTGACCGGAATGCCCATGTAATAGGCAGCCAGCATGTTCTCGGAGCTGGCGCGCATCGCGGTGCCGAGCGTGGTGCGATTGAAGAACAGATAGAGCAGCGCACACAGGATGACGGTCGCCGCGATCACCGACAGCTTGTCGTAGGCGAGCACCAGGCTGCCGATCCTCAGGACGCCCTGGCTGAACGGCGTCTCGATCTTGAAGTCGTCGGTGCCCCAGATCATGCCGGAGATCGAGCGCAGGAAATAGCCGAGCCCGATCGTCGCCATGATGATGGAGAACTGCGGATAGCCGAGGATCGGCCGCACCACGAGCCGCTCGGCCAGCATGCCGAACAGCGCCATGCAGATCACCGCGCCGGCGAACCCGACCCAGTAATTCAGCCCGAGCATGCCGATGAAGGTGAAGGCGAAAAAGCCGCCCAGCATCATCAAATCGCCTTGCGCGAAATTGACGACCTCGGTTGCCTTGTAGACCAGCACGAAGCCGAGCGCGATCAGGCCGTAAACGCAGCCGAGCGCGATGCCGCTGACGAGCTGCTGAACAAAGTCCAGCATCGTTCCCTCCCCGATGCCCGGCGATTCTTATCCGATCGCTCGTTGCATCCCGCCCTCACGCCCTTGTGTCTGGAGCGCTGAAAGCCGCCTATGTCCGCCCCGATTGAGCCAAAAGGCTCGATCCCTGTCAACAAACCGCTGATGTCGCTGTATCATCACATTTGCGGAGATTTGCCGCAGCACGGACTAATACGGGTATCGCCTTTGATTTGCCCCGTGCGATTCACTGCACCGAAACGGTTTTTGTCCAAAGCTTGCGCAACCGACGAGCGAACTTCCGGATCGCCACCACGCCATGACACCTGAACTGTCCGCACTCGCCGTGCGAGGGTTAACCAAGCGTTTTGACCGCCCGGCGGTCGACGCGCTCGATCTCACGATCCGTGTCGGCGAATTCTATGCGCTGCTCGGGCCGAACGGCGCCGGCAAGACCACGACGCTGCGCATGGTGGCGGGGCTATTGCGGCCCGATGCCGGCTCGGTGTCGATCCTCGGCATCGACGCGCTCGCCGATCCGGTCGCCGCCAAGCAGGTCATGGCCTGGGTGTCCGACGAGCCGATGATCTACGACAAGCTGACGCCGCTGGAATATCTCGAATTCGTCGCCGGCCTGTGGGGCATCGATCCGCGCACCTCGGAGGGTTCGGCGCGCGATCTCCTGATGTCGCTCGGGCTCGAGCCGCATCTCAACGAGCGCTGCGAAGGCTTCTCCAAGGGCATGCGCCAGAAGGTGGCGCTCGCCGGCGCGCTGGTGCACGATCCCCGCCTGATCATTCTCGACGAACCGCTGACCGGCCTCGACGCGCTGTCGGCGCGTCACGTCAAGGGACTGCTGCAGGAGCGCGTCCGCGCCGGCTGCACCGTGATCATGACGACCCACATTCTCGAAGTCGCCGAGCGGATGGCCGATCGGATCGGCGTGATCGCGGCCGGCAGGCTGATCGCCGAGGGCACGCTGGCCGAGCTGCGCGAGCAGAACGGCCGCAACGACACCACCCTCGAGGACATGTTCATCGCGCTGGTCGATACCGAAGCGGCGGCCGCGTGAGCTCGGTCGCCCACCTCACCTGGTTCGCGCGCCACGAATTCCGCCTGGCGTGGCGCGAATGGCTGGCGATGATGACCGGCGGCCGGCGCCGGCGCAATCGCGCCGTGATCGGCCTCTTGATCTTCGCGGCGATCCTGCATCTGCCGGCTTATGCCGTGGTCAGCCGCTATGCCGACCTGCGGTTTCCGCTCGACCCGTCGTCGCTGATCGTGCTGACCGCGACGATCTTCCTGGCCTGGGCGCTGATGCTCTCGCAGGCGATCGAGTCGGTGACGCGCGTGTTCTACGCCCGCGCCGATCTCGATTTGATCATGTCGTCACCGGCGAAGCTTACCAACATCTTCTCGATCCGGATCGCCGCGATCGCGCTGACGGTGAGCAGCATGGCGCTCTTGCTGTCGACGCCGTTCATCGACGTGCTGGTCTATCTCGGCGGCCCGCGCTGGCTCGCCGGCTTCGGCGTAGTCCTTGCGATCGGGCTGTCGGCGGCAGCCACCGCGATCGCCGTCACCGCGTTCCTGTTCCGTCTGATCGGGCCGAGCCGGACGCGGCTGGTGGCGCAGGTCGTCTCCGCCGTGATCGGTGCGGGCTTCGTCATCGCGCTGCAGGTCGTGGCCGTGCTGTCCTATGGCACGCTGTCGCGCTTTGCCTTTCTGACCTCGGAAACCGCGGCGCGAATTGCCCCCGCCCCCGACAGCCTGCTGTGGTGGCCGGCACGGGCATCGCTCGGCGAGCTCGAAATCATGATGCTGCTGCTCGCCGCGGCGCTGGTGATGCTCGGCGGCGTGATGGCGATATTCGCACACCGGTTCGCGGATACGGTCGCCAGCGTCGCCGCCAATCCGGCTGCGGTGACGCGGGGGCGCGCCCGCGCGTTCCGGGCGGGCTCGCGGCAGCAGGCGCTGCGGCGCAAGGAATTCTTGCTGCTGCGCCGCGATCCCTGGCTGCTGTCGCAGAGCCTGATGCAGATGCTCTATCTGCTGCCGCCGGCGTTGATGCTGTGGCGCAGCTTCTCCGGCACATCGACTGCGATCGTGCTGATCACGCCCGTCATCGTCATGGCCGCAGGCCAGCTCGCCGGCGGGCTCGCATGGCTGACCATCTCCGGCGAGGACGCGCCCGATCTGGTGGCGACCGCACCGCTGCCGCCGTCACGCGTGACCCGCGCCAAGGTCGAGGTGGTCCTGTTCGCCATCGCCGTGGTCTTCGCCCCGCTGGTGGCCGCGCTGGCGTTTGCCTCGCCAGGGCAGGCCGCGGTCACGGCGATCGCGATCATCATCGCGACCGCATCCGCCGCCGCCGTCCAGCTCTGGTTCCGCGCGCAGGCCAAGCGCAGCCAATTCCGCCGGCGTCAGACCTCCTCCCGCATCGCCACTTTCGCGGAAGCCTTCTCCTCGATCGGCTGGGCCGCAACCGCGGCGCTGGCCCTGACAATCCCGACGGCCGCGCTGGTCAGCGGCATTCTGACGCTGCTGACGCTTGCCATCGCCTGGAAGATCAGCCCGCGGCGCTAAAGCATGATGAGATTAGGTTCAGCTGGAACGGCGTCGAAAGTTCACCTCTCCCTCGGGAGAGGTCGATTTGCACAGCAAATCGGGTGAGGGGTTACGGTCTATCCAGAGAGCAAGAGCCCTCACCCGGATTGCTTCGCAATCCGACCTCTCCCCGATGGGGAGAGGTGAACCGACTTAGATCCTCATCACCTCCAGCACTGCGGCGGCAAACGCCTCCGGCGCTTCCTGCGGCAGATTGTGGCCGGCATGCGGAATCAGGCGATGGGCCAGGCGGCCAGTGTACTTTGCCGCGGTACGACTGCCGTCGGTCGCGAACGTCACGCCGTCGTCGGCGCCGTCGAGCGAGATGGCGGGGACCCTGATGACAGGCAATGTGTCGAGCCGCCGCTGCAAATCCGCATATTGCGGATCCCCATCGACAACGCCGTAGCGGTGCCGATAACTGTGGATCACGACGTCGACATAATCAGGATTGTCGAACGCAACCGCAGTCCGCTCGAAGCAGGCGTCGTGGAACGCCCAGCTCGGTGACCATTGCGACCACAGGATTTTGGCGATGCCGCGCCGGTTGGCGGCGAGCCCCGCCCGCCCCCGCTCGAGCTGGAAGTAGTACTGATACCACAGCGCCACCTCGCGATCCGGCGGCGCCGGCACCATTGCATGCGCGATGTCCTGGATCATGTAGCCGTTGGTGCAGACGAGTCCGATGCATCTTTCCGGCCACAGCGCCGCACCGATAGATGCGGCGCGGCCGCCCCAGTCGTAGCCGGCGAACACCGCGCGCTCGATGCCGAGCGCGTCCATCAGCGCCATCAAGTCGGCGCCGACCGCCGCCTGCTCGCCCGAGCGTGGCGTTGACTTGTCGCGGAACGCCGTCGGTCCGTAGCCGCGCAGATAGGGCACGATGACCCGACAGCCTTGCGCCGCCAGCAGGGGCGCGACGTCCACATAGGAGTGGATGTCGTAGGGGAAGCCGTGCATCAGTATCACGGCCGGCCCATCGGATGGGCCCGCTTCGTAATAGGCGATGCTGAGCACACCGGCGTCGACCTGCCGTAACGGCTCGAGCCGTTTGGTCGAAGGCGCGCGCTGCGATGAGACGTTATCAGTCACGCAGAACTCCCTGATCTCGGTTTGCGCGGCATCCTAGCGTGTCCCGACGCAATAATCGCCGGCTCGTATTGCAGCCCGCGCCATGGAGCGATGCACGGGCCTCATCATGACGGCGCGCCAATTGCGCGCTAGTCTTATCGTCCGCGGATGCCGCCGCAGACGGAACAGTCATGCTGAGATTGCTCGCCGCGCTCGTGTTGCTGGGAACGTTCACCAGCCACGCCTTCGCGCAGGATGCCCAGCGCAGCGAATGCCTGGCGATGGCCAATGCGCCGCCGCGCGCCGTCCCGGTGAACTACCGGCGCGTCGCAGCCAAAGCCGACGAGGTCGCGATCACCTATGCCGGCCATTCGACCTATTACATCGACACGCCGGGCGGCATCCGGATCGCGACCGACTATAACGGCGTCTATCGGACCGGGCGGCTGCCCGACGTCGCGACCATGAACCGGGCTCACGCGACCCATTACACGCTGTTTCCCGATCCCAAGATTCCCCACGTGCTGCATGGCTGGGGAGAGAACGGCCAGGCCGCGCATTACGCTGAGCGCATCGGCGACGTCTATATCCGCAATGTCACCACCGACATCCGCCGCTACTGGGGCGAAGACTCCGGCGGCGAGATGATCAAGGACGGCAATTCGATCTTCATCTTCGAGGTCGCCGGCCTCTGCATCGGCCATCTCGGCCACCTCCACGTCAAGCTCGACGACAGCCATTTCGCCGCGATCGGCCGACTCGACATCGTGATGGTGCCGATCGACGGCACCTATACGATGTCGCTCGACGGCATCTCCGAGATCACCAGGCGATTGCGCGCCGCCGTCGTGCTGCCGATGCACCGCTTCGCTACCCCGCTCGACGAGTTCATGCGCCTGATCGGCCAGCAGTTCGAGATCGATCGCCGCGGCGGCGAGCGCACCTTGCGGATTTCGCGCGACACCCTGCCGGCGACACCGACGGTGATCATTCTCGACGGCGTGTGACGTCTCTGTTCAAGAAGAAGCAAAACCAAACGGGAGTGAAAATCGATGGTTGCCAGCACTCTGCCCGCCTCCGCCAGCGGGCTCTATGCCAACCCGCGCGAAGACTGGCTCGCCCAATACACTGAAGAGATCATCGATCCGGCCCGGCCGATCGTCGATCCGCATCACCATCTCTGGGATCGCGGCGGGCTTCGCTATCTGATCGAGGAGATGCGCGACGACATAGCCTCGGGCCACAACATCGTTGCCACCGTCTATGTCGACTGCCGGTCGATGTACCGCGCCGATGGGCCGGAGGCGTTCCGCCCGGTCGGCGAGGTCGAGTTTGCCAACGGCGTCGCGGCGATGGCGGCGAGCGGCGGCTACGGCAAGGCGGCGATCTGCGCCGGCATCGTCAGCCACGTTAATCTTCTGATCGGCGATCAGGCCAAGGCGGTGCTGGAGGCGCAGATTGCCGCCGGCAACGGCCGGTTCCGCGGCATCCGCCACTCCTCGGCCTGGGACGAGGATCCCAACGTCGCCCACATGTACGCGAACCGGCCGAAGGGCATTCTGCTGGACTCCACCTTTCGTAGGGGGTTCGCCTGCCTGGCACCGCTCGGCCTCAGCTTCGATGCCTGGTTGTTTCACCCGCAGATCGGCGAACTGACCGACCTCGCCCGCGCCTTTCCCGATACCAGGATCGTGCTCGACCATTGCGGCGGCCCGGTCGGCACCGGCCGCTTCGCCGGCAAGCGCGCGGAGACCTTTCCGGTCTGGAAGGCGTCGATCCAGGAGATCGCCCAATGCCCGAATGTCGTCGTCAAGCTCGGCGGGCTGGCGATGTGCCTGCTCGGCTACGACTTCCACCTCCGCCCCAGGCCACCCTCGTCGGAGGAACTCGCCGCCGCCTGGCGGCCTTATATCGAGACCTGCATCGAGGCGTTCGGTCCGGACCGTTGCATGTTCGAGAGCAACTTCCCACCTGATAAGGGGCAATGCAGCTACCAGCTCATCTTCAACACCTTTAAACGGCTTGCATCACAATATAGCGAAGCCGAAAAGACGGCGTTGTTCTTGAAGACGGCAAAGGATGTCTATCGGCTCGATATCGGGTAAACTCTCGACTCATGGATGACGGCATCACCATCCGGCCGCTTCGAGAGGCTGATGCGGAAGCGGTGGTCGAACTTTACGCAAAGGCAGCCGCGGTGGAACCGCGGCTAGGCCCTGTCACGCTGCCGCAATGGGATCAGTTCCTGAAGCTGCCGCAGAACCGCGGCGGGCGCGACTTTCGCGTTGCCGAGCGCAATGGCGTGCCCTGCGGCCTCGCCGAGTCGTCGTTGCGCGACCAGGGCGCGCATCATTCCCGGTTCCTCAAGATCGTCGTGGCGCCCGAGATGCGGCGCCACCGGATTGGCCTCGCACTGTTCGACCACGTGCTTGCGATCGACACCGATTCCAATCTCGCCGTACAGACGCTGGTGAGCAGCGACTGGCCGGCCGGAATGGCCTTCGTGGCTGCCTTCGGCTTTGTTCATGTCGAGTCCGAGATCGGGATGAAGTGCGTCGAGCCGCTGCAGCCGGCGCGCACGCTCGCGGCCGCGCACGCCACCATCGAGCAGGTCAGCGACGTCACCGCCTGCGCGGGCGAGGTCGCGCGCATCCACAATGCCGCCTATGCCTCGGACGCCGCCTTCCGCCTGTATTCGCCGGAGGAGATGGCGCAGGTTTTGACCGAGAGCGAAGTCTGGATCGCGTCGGAGGATGGACAAATGTCGGGCTTCTGCCTGACCGAGCCGGAACGGAACTCAATGTGGATCGAGTCGGTCGCCGTCGACCCGGTGCGGCAGGGACGCGGGCTCGGCCAGTTGCTGGTCTATCGCGTGCTGGCCGCCCACGATGTCTCGACCGAGCACCCCTGTTGGCTCAACGTCTCGAGCCGCAACGCTCCCGCGCTGAAGATCTATCGCCGGCTCGGCTTCAAGCCGCAGCACGAGACCTGCCGCTTCAGCGCCCCGCGAGGCGAACTGATCGCCGCGCGGGAGCGCAGGTTTCGCTAGTTTGCCCTCATTGTTGATGCGGTGACACAGGTTTAACCCCGTCACCCTGAGGTGCTCGCGAAGCGAGCCTCGAAGGGCGAACGGCCGAAGTCTCTCCGCGCACGCGATATCCGGGCCGTCCATCCTTCGAGGCGCGCAAGGGCGCGCACCTCAGGATGACGGGATTAGGCAGGTGAGCCGCGCCCTTAAGCCCACTCGCCCTTGCGGAACACCGGCACGCTGCGGCCGTCGGCGTGGATGCCGTCGATGTCGGTGTGGGCGGAGCCGATCATCCAGTCGATATGGATCAGGCTCTTGTTGCCGCCCTGCTCGGCGATCTGCTGCGGCGTCAGCTTGTCGCCGCCAACGAAGCATTTCGAGTAGCACTGGCCGAGCGCGATGTGCGAGGCGGCGTTCTCGTCGAACAGCGTGTTGAAGAACAGCAGCCCACTCTTCGAAATCGGCGAGGAGTGCGGCACCAGCGCGACCTCGCCGAGGCGGCGCGCGCCCTCGTCGGTGTCGAGCACCTTCTTCAGCACTTCCTCGCCGCGCGAGGCCTTGGCCTCGACGATGCGGCCTTCCTCGAACTTGACCGAGATATTGTCGATCAGCGTGCCCTGATAGGACAGCGGCTTGGAGCTGACGACGTGGCCTGAGACGCGGCGGCAGTGCGGGGTGGTGAAGACTTCCTCGGTCGGGATGTTGGCATTGCAGACGATGCCGTTCTTGGCGGTCGACGCACCACCCTCCCATTCATGACCGTCGGCGAGGCCGATCGTGAGGTCCATGCCGGGTCCGGAATATTTCAGCGCGTGGAAGCGCTGGCCGTTCAGCCATTCGGTGCGCTCGCGGAGCTTCGCATTGTGCTGTGCCCAGGCGGCGACGGCGCCGTCCTGATCGACCCGGGAGGCGGAGAAGATCGCATCCGCAAGCTTGGCCACCGCGACGTCCTCGGCATCGTCGGGGAACACCTGCTTGGCCCAGGACGTGCTCGGATAGGCGATGATGTTCCAGTTGGTGTCGAAATTGACGATCTTCTCCAGTGCCGGCTGGTAGGCGATCGAATTGGCCTTGCTGGCGCGCGCCACCTTGGCCGGGTCTTCGCCCGACAACAGCATCGGATTGTCGCCGACGATCGCAAGCCGCGCGGTGTTGGCGCCGAACGCCTTCGCCATGCCCTCATAGAGCCAGCTTGCGGCACGATCGAAACTCGCATCGCTGGCGTAACGGTAGCGCGCCAGCGTGAGCTCTTCGTCCGAGAAGAACGGGGTCACGAGACCAGCACCGGCCTTGTAGGCATGCTCCACCACCCGCCGCACCAGCGGCATCGCCGCGGCAGGCGCCGTCAGCAAGAGATCCTGGCCCGGCTGCAGCTGCAGGCCGACCTTGATGGCGACTTCGGCGAGCCGATCAAGTTTCACGGGATCGATCGAGGCGGAAAGGTTGCGTTGATGTGCGGTCATGAAGCGCCGTGTCGTTTGAGGAACTCTCGGGATTCGTAGTCCAATTCGATCCGCATCCGCAAGGTTCCCGGCCACCGCGCTCGATCACGCGACGGCGAGCAATTGCCTCGAATTTTACCGCTTCACCGAGGCCAGCACGCGGTCGACCATCTCGGGCGCGAGGCCGAGATAGTTTTTCGGCGCGGTGAGGCGGTCGATCGTCGCCCGATCGATCCGGCTGGCAACGCGATCATCCGCGGCCAGCGCCTCGGCCAGCGTCAGGCCCTTGTCGTTGGCGACGCGGCAGGCGTCATAGACCACGTCATGCGCCTCCTGCCGGCCGATCGCGGGCGCGAGGCCCATCATCACGGCTTCGGCCACGATCAGCCCGCGGCTGATGTCGAGATTGTCGGCCATCCGCCGCTCGTCGACGATCAGGCCGCCAAGCGCGAACCTCGCCTGATGCAGCGCGCCCGCGGTCAGCACGAAGCTTTCCGGGATCGCCATCCATTCGGCGTGCCACGGACCGGTGGCGCGCTCGAAATCCTGCACCATCGCATCCAGCATCAGGCCGGCATGCTGGCGCACCGCCTTGGCGGCGGCGAGCATCAACTCCGACGAGATCGGGTTGCGCTTCTGCGGCATGGTCGAGGACGCGCCGCGCCCCTTCACGAACGGCTCGTAGACCTCGGCGAACTCGGTCGACGCCATGATCATGATGTCGAGCGCGATCTTGCCGAGCGTTCCCGTGACCAGCGCGAGGAAATTCACCACTTCCGCCAGACCGTCGCGGGCAACATGCCAGGTGGAGACGGGCACGCCGAGGCCGAGCTCTTCGCACAGCGCCTGCTGGACCTCGAAACCCTTGTCACCCAACGAGGCCAGCGTGCCGGCGGCGCCGGCGAACTGGCCGACCAGCACGCGCGGCTTCAGCTCCACGAGCCGCGCAGCGTGGCGATCGAAGGCGGCGAGCCAGATCGCGGTCTTGTAGCCGAAGGTCACCGGCAGCGCCTGCTGCAGATGGGTGCGCCCGGCCATCGGCGTGTCGCGGTATCGCTTCGAGAGATCAGCCAGGATGCCGCGCAGCGCGGCGATGTCGTCCTCGATGATCTTCAGGCCATCGCGCAGCTGCAGCACCACGGCGGTGTCCATGATGTCCTGCGTGGTCGCGCCCCAATGGACATAGCGGCCGGCCTCGCGGCATTGCTTCGCCATCTGATGCACCAGCGGCAGGATCGGATAGCCGACCACGTCGGTCTCCTGCCGCAGCAGATCGAAATCGAATGTGGCGACATCGGTCCGTTTTGCGATCTCCTCGGCCGCTTCTGCCGGGATCACACCGCAGCGCGCTTCGGCCCTTGCCAGCGCGACTTCGACTTCGGCGTAACGCTCGATCAGCCGCAGGTCGGAAAACACCTCGCGCATCTCGCGCGTGCCGAAGGCATCGCGAAACAATACGGAATCGAGCACGGTGGTCGAGGTCGGGAAGGCGGACATGGGCAGATCCTGTTGCCGGTCGCGGTCGGCAACGTCCCTATCACGGCAGAGGCCGGTGCCCTACCCCTCAGGCGGCACCTCGCCGAACACCTCGGCTGCGATCTTGCTGGTCTCGATCGCGGCCGGAATGCCGCAATACATCGCGACCAGCAGCAGCACGTCCTGCACCTGCGCGGCGGTGCACCCATTGGCCAGCGCGCCCTTGGCATGGACGCGGAACTCGGCCGGCTTGCTGCTCGCCGCGGTGATGCCGAGCATCACGAGGCTGCGGATCTGGTCGGACAGCCCGCTGCGCTCCCAGATGTCCCCGTAGACATAGGCATTGATGATGTCTTGCAGCGGCGTGCCGAAATCGCCGGCAGCGGCCATCCGCTTGGCGACATCGCCCTCGCCGAACATCTTTTGCCGCCGGCGCAGTCCGCGCGCATGGAGATCGCTGATGTCCACCATCGTCGTCGGGCTCCCTGAATGGACTATTTATACGGATAAATACGACGCACCTCAACATTCCGGGAGGCCTGACGCTTGCCTTTCTGATGTATTTGTCCGTATAAATTTGCAAAAGCAGACACGGGAGGGGACCGGGATGAAGTTACGGCTGGGACTGCTCGTCGTCCTGCTTGCGACGCTTCCGGTCCTGCCGGCTTTCGCGGCCGACGATTTCCCGCAACGGCCGCTCAAGATCATCGTGCCCTTCCCGGCCGGCGCCGGTCCCGACAATGTCGCGCGGCTGGTCGGCCAGCATCTGCAGGACGCCTTCGGCCAGACCGTGCTGATCGAGAACCGCGCCGGCGCGCTCGGCAGCATCGGCGCCCAGGAAGTCGCCCGCAGCGCGCCCGACGGCTACACGCTGTTGATGGGCACCAACACCACCCATGCCAGCAACGTCGCGACGCTGAAGAGCCTGCCCTACGACCCGGTGAAGGACTTTGCACCCGTGATCCGCACCACCACGACGGCGATGGTGCTGCTGGTCAATCCGAAGCTCGCGGCCAGGGACCTGCCGCAGTTCCTCAGCTACGCCAAGGCCAATCCCAATTTGACCGCGGGCTATGGCTCCGGCGCCTCGCAGATCTCGATCGCCCAGCTGCAATCGCGCGGCGGCCTGTCGCTGATCGCGGCGTCCTATCGCGGCGTGCCGCAGGCAATGACCGACGTGATGGCGGGGGTGATCGATCTCACCTTCGGCGACTTCTCGGTCGCGATCCCGCAGATGCAGGGCGGCACCTTGCGCGGCATCGCCGTGACGTCGGCGGCCCGCAACGAGCTGACGCCGGACCTGCCCGCGCTCGCCGAAGCGATGCCAGGCTTCGAGGCCACGATCTGGTACGGCCTGTTCGCGCCCGCCGGCACGCCGGAACCGGTGGTTAGCAAGCTCTACGCCGAGTGTGCGAAATACCTCGCGATGCCGGAGACGAGGAAGAAGCTCGCCGATGTCGGCGTGATGGTGGCGCCGCTGGCGCCGGCCGAGTTCGGCGCCTTCGTCAGGAGCGAGGTCGTGCGCTGGTCGGCGGAGGTCAAGGCGGCCGGTATCCAGCCGCAATAAAGCGAGGCGGCGTCGCATCATGGCTCGCGAGACACCTGTTGGCATGATTGGCCTGGGGCTGATGGGATCGGCGCTCTCCGCGCGGCTGATCGACGCCGGCATCGGGGTGATCGGCTTCGACATCGACGCCGCAAAGACGGATGGTCTGAGAGCCAGCGGCGCCGAGTTCGCGGCGTTCGCCGCCGACGTCGCGGCGCGCTGCCGGACCATCGTCATCGCGGTGTATGACGCGGCCCAGGTCAGGACGTTGCTGCCGGACCTCGCCAACGCGACGCCGCCGCCGCGCGTCATCTGCACCACCACCTGCGCGCCGGGTGAGATCGTGGCAATCGCCGAATTCGCCTCCCGCTCGCACCTCGCCTTTATCGAAGCGCCGATCTCGGGGACCAGCGCCGAGGTGCGTGCGGGCACCGCCACCGCGCTGGTCGCCGGCGATGCCGACGTCATCGACGCCGCCGCGGCGACGCTCGATATCCTCTGCCCGCAGCGGATCAATGTCGGCGCGGTCGGCAATGCCAGCCGCACCAAGCTCGCCATCAACCTCATCCTGCAGAACAACCGCGCCGCGCTGGCCGAGGGCATCGCCTTTGCCGAGAGCCTCGGCCTCGACGGCGCGGTGTTCCTTGCGACCGCGCGGCAATCGGCGGCATATTCCAAGGTGATGGACAGCAAGGGGCCGAAGATGCTGGCGCGGGATTTCTCGCCGCAATCGCACATCGCGCAGACCTTGAAGGATGCCGAACTGATCCTGCTGGAGGCCGGTCGGCACGGCCTGCCCTTGCCGCTGACCTCGGTGCAGGCCGAACTGCTGCGCGCGGCGATCGCGCTTCAAGGGCCGGACAACGACAGCGCCGCGGTCATCGAGGCGATCCGGGCCGGCCGCGGCCACGGTGAGGGACAGTCATGATCAACTGTGCGATCGCGGGCCTCGGTCGATGGGGCCGCGCACTGGTCGGGGCCGCGCGCAACGAGCCGCGGCTCAGGATCGTCCGCGCGGTGGAACCCGACGCCAACGGCGCCGCCAGCTTTTGCGAGACGCACGGCCTCTCCGTCACGGCGAGCCTGGACGATGTCCTCGCCGACCCTCGCGTCGATGCCGTGCTGCTGGCGACGCCGCATTCGCTGCACAAGGGCCAGGTGAGCGCGGCAGCCGGCGCCGGTAAGCAGGTGTTTTGCGAGAAGCCGCTGGCACTTCGGCGCGCCGATGCCGCAGAGATGTTCACGGCGTGCCGCAGCGCCGGCGTGGTGCTCGCGGTCGGGCATAACCGCCGGTTCTGGCCGTCGATGCAGGCGCTGCGCGCGGTCACGGCCAGCGGCGAGCTCGGCACCATCCTGCATGTCGAGGGCCACAACAGCAACGAGAACTCGCAGAGCATCACGCAGGGCTGGCGGCTGTCGCCCGAGGAATCGCCGGGCGGCGGCCTGACCGGCGCGGGGCTGCATGTGCTCGACGGCTTCGTCAGCCTGCTCGGCCCCGCGCGCCAGGTCTATGCCCGGTTGAGTGCGCGCGAGGCGGGACCGCCGCCGCTCGACACTACAACCTTGACGATTGAATTTGTGAATCACGTCAGCGGTACACTTGCGACGATCCGCGCAACACCGTTCTATTGGCGAATTCATGTGTTCGGCACGGAAGGATCGGCCGAGGTGCTCGACGAACTGACGATGGTGCTGCGGAAATCCGGCGAGGCGCCTGCGATCACGCGCTATCCGGCGATCGACACCCTGACCGCGGAACTTGCGGCCTTTGCCGACGCTGTCGAAGGCAAGCAGCCGTTCCCGGTGCCTGAAGCGGACGTGCTGGCGACGCTCGCCGCGTTCGAGGCCGCGCTGCAGTCGATGTCATCCGGACATCCGGTTGCCTGCCATATGGCATGCCAGTGATCTGCCATGTCTGAACAACCGGACAGGGCGAGATCGTCCCGCTACCGCGACATCGCCACCGGGCTGCAGAAGGACATCCGGCTCGGCACCTACGCGGTCGGCAATCTGCTGCCGACCGAGACCGAACTGATGGCGAGCTACCAGGCCAGCCGGCAGACCGTGCGCGAGGCGCTGCGCATCCTGATCGACCAGGGCCTGATCGTGCGCCGCGCCGGCCTCGGCTCGGTGGTGATCGCCTCCGAGCCGCCGGTGCTGTTCACCCACAGCGTCAAGTCGCTCGGCGAGTGGCTGCGCTATTCCAACGAGACCTATCGCGAGGTCGTGGCCAGCAGCGACATCGTGGCTGACCGCAAGCTGGCCGGGCTTTTGAAATGCGAGCCCGGCAAGAGCTGGTTCCTGATCGAGGCGGTGCGCCGCTCCGACCAGTTCGCCGCGCCGCTCGGCTGGGCCGAGATCTATGTGCTGCGCCGGTTCGCCGATGTCGTGACCCGCAGCGACCACGGCCGCACCCCGGTGCATGAGCAGATCGCCAGGATGTACGGCCAGGTCACCGAGCGCGCGCAGATGGAAATCTTCGTGCGGGGCATGCCGGCGCCGATCGCCAGGGCGCTCGGCGTCAAGACCGGCTCGCCGGCGCTCACCGTGGTACGCCGCTACTACGGGCAGCGCGAGGAACTGTTCGAGGTCACCATCACCACGCACCCCGAAGGGCGCTACACCTACACGATGGATATGCAGCGCTCGCTGCGGCCGAAGCTCTAGCGCACCCGGGCCAGATGGGTGCTGGCAGAGGTATGTGCCGTCTGCGGGGTGCCGCTCACGCCCCAGATCGCGACCGCGATCAGCGCGGCCGCCCAGACATAAGGCACAGCATTCAACTTCTTCATTTCCGGGATCATCCCCAACGTCTCAGGAGGACCGACTGACCTCTCGACCCAGGTCGTGAATCTCACCACCGCGGTCCTCAGCGTCTCACCAGGCAGCCGTCCTTCACAACGCTACTAAGGTTAGACCTTGTCGGTTTCAGGACGCCTTCGTGCGAATCCGGAAATGATTTCGTCGGAACCGGGCTCTCTCATCCGAATTGATGAGACGGCGGGCCGAAGCGGTTCGGCTCCATTCGAGGCAACACTTAAGAGAATTTTCTGCCCAAATTTGAATCAGACGCACCGCAAACCTTCCAAAGATGCGCCCACTAAATTCTTTTTGATTGTCGCCCCGACTCCCGCCGTGCCATCAGGACCTGTGACGCTGTGATGACAAGGGCTTCTCCCGTGACTGCCGAACCGGCCAAATCGCAAG
This sequence comes from Bradyrhizobium sp. UFLA06-06, assembly GCF_054820065.1. Lineage (NCBI taxonomy): Bacteria > Pseudomonadati > Pseudomonadota > Alphaproteobacteria > Hyphomicrobiales > Nitrobacteraceae > Bradyrhizobium > Bradyrhizobium sp. UFLA06-06. The sequence goes on along the minus strand of NZ_JADFUD010000013.1, from coordinate 65,209 downwards.
GCGACTCCCGTCGCCGCTCCAAGGAAACCCAGGACGAGGTCGCGCGGTCGCTGGAACGGGAATTGAAGCTGCTGACGGAAGAGCGCCAGGAGCGCGCGCTCCGGTTCGGCCTCGACATTGCGGGCAAGACGCCGAAGGTGGACCAATAAGGTCGCCGCCGCGCTGAGAGCCTCGGGCGCACAGTTTTCATAGCACTGTCGATTCGCGCGGCCGTCTGCCATGGCAGGCGTGCGTGTTGGCGTACGCCGGTTGTGATTTCCTGCAGCCATGCCGGCGAGGTCGCTGCGCGGGCACGACGCCTTCTGCACTATTGCAACGACCAGTCCCAGCTACAACGTCCGCCGCGGCGTATGGGTCCCGGCCTTCGCCGGGACGACGCGAAGGAAGCCGAGCTTCACGTGACCGAAATGGATAGAGACGCGGCCGCGCTCGAGCTATTGCGCGCCCGGCGCTTCAGCATCGGCCTTCACGTCGCGGCCGAAGCGATCCTTGCCGCTGAGTCTGGCCTTGCCGCCATCGAACGACAGCAGCCATCGGCGGTCGGTATCGCCGCCGACCAGACGCAGGTCGATCGAGAATGTCTGGTTGTCCTGCCACGTCCCTTTCAGCGCCATCACGCCGAGCGCCGTTGGCTGACCGAGACGGTAGGCACCGTCGAGCCCGATCGGTCCCGCAAGTGTCGTCACCGGCCTCGCCGGATCCGGCGTCGCCGTTTCCAGTTCGTAGTGCGCGGGCTGATCCGTCAGATGCAGCGTCAGCGCCCGCAAGTTGAAGCCATTGGGAAGCGCCAGGTCTTGCCGGAGATGGCGGCGGCCGTCTCCGGCACGGCACCAACGGCCAACGGCTTTTCGGTTGCGATATCGCGCAGCGCGCTCGCGAGTCGGTTGCCGCCGACGGAGTTCACCGGCAGCGCCGTGTCGGATTTGACCGCGCCTGAAATCTCGTCGGCCATTCTGCCGAACGAGCAGTAGTCGCGCGCGGTCACGACCGTGACGATGTCGAGCGCGGGAAACAGCATGACGAGCTGGCAGCGGTCGCCGACCGCCATGACAACCTGCCGCTGCGGCATCACCCAGAAGAAATTGGCGTAGCGTAACGATGGATCGAACGAGGCGTGCATGTCCGTCGCCGCATGCCTGATGCGGTCGACCCAGCCGGTCGGCAGCAGCCGCTGCCCGTCCCATTCACCGTCATGCAGATAGAGCAGGCCGATCCTGGCCGCGTCGCGCGGCGCGAGCTGAAGCCCGCCGCCGCCAATCGGGACAGCGGCAAGCCGTTTAGCGCTGCCGCTGCGCGAGATAGAATCCGGCCAACACGGCGGCCAATCCGGCCGCCTGCAGCGTGGTCGGTGGCTCGCCGATCAGGAGCCATCCCAACAGCAGGGTCAACACCGGCACGGTCGCAGGAAACACGGCTGCGCGGGCAACGCCTAGGCGCTGGATCGACACCGCGAACAAATACATCGCAACGGGCCCGGCCAGGATCCCCTGGGCGATGGCTTGTAGCGCGTTTTCATGCAGGCCGATGGAAGCATCGCGAGCGAGCCCACCCGAGGCGGCATACAGGGGAAACAGCGAGAGCGACAGCACGCTGATGACGCTGGCCACGGAGAACGCCGAGACACGCCAATGGCGCACCAGCGTGGCGAAGCCCGCGAACATCAAGCCGGTCGCAACGAAGATCAAGTCGCCCATCACGGCGCTCGGCCCCATATGGCCGATCGACTCGCTGCCGATCACGGCAAGTCCGACGACGATGACGACAGCGCCGGCTGCGCGCGAGAGCGAGACCGATTCCTTCAGCAAGACGACCGCGAGAAACAATCCGCCCAGCGTCGCGCAAGACGGCTGGATCACGCTGCCATGCCCCAGCGGCACGAACATGAAGCCGGCATAGCTGATCAGCGACATCACCGGCCCGCCCAGCAGCATCAGCGCCATGCCGCGCCCCCAACCGATGCCGCAGAGGTCGCGGAGGCCGGCGCGCACAACGAGCGGCAGGAAGGCAATGCCCGACCACAGGAAGCGATGCATCAGCAGGTCGACGGGCGTGAACCCGACCTTCAGGCCGTGCCGCGTCGCCACGAAGCCGAGCGCCCAGCACAGCGCCGCGCCGAGGCCGCAGGCGACCCCGAGCAGAATGGCTTTCGGATCCGGAAGGGTTTTAGCCTTGGCATTGGCCGGACGTTCGTTCATCGCGAACGACTACGTGAGCTGCCGAGACGGATCAACCCATTGAGGTGCAGGGCTGATTGGCGCAACGCTGCCGGCGTCCGCTTGGGCTGCGCGGTGACGTCACTCCGCGCTGCCGCGATGTCCGCTCTGGCCAAAGGGCGACCTTGCGGCCGGTCGCTCTAGGCGAAGCTGACCTTCACAGACAAGAAGTGCGACTTACTTCCGCGGCTCGACCACCGTCTTTGTCGATCCGTCCGGCGCTGCCTGCATTCCCGGCGGGCTTTGACCTTGCGGGCTTTCCGGCGGCGCACCACCCGATCTTGTTTCAAGCGGCCCGGTCCATCCTTGTGGCTGCAATTGACCTTTTTCTTCCGGTGCCGAGCGTCCAGTTGCCGTGTTCACGTCCTTCTCGGGATCGGGCTGGGCTATCGCAAATCCACACGACAACGCCCAGCCAATCGTCGTCATCAGAATGATCCGCATTCGGACCTCCCTTGGCTGATCGTAGCAAACCGGCTGGAGCGGCTTCAGTTCCTTGCCGAAGGAGGCGGCAGAACTGGCGACAGACGATGTCCGCTACGGGTTAAAGGCCGACATCATTCCGCGCCGCCGCGAATTCCATCTTGAGCCAGGAGCTGGCGCTCGGATGTGCGGCATCAATCTTAAGCCGCGGGCGAGCCGCTGCGTTGAGGAAACAGACGAGGTGCGCCCTCAGGAAGTAACCCGTAAGCCTGGAGCACGCCGTAGACGAGCGCTGCTAGAATGATGAAACCGACGATGCGATTGAGTTTGAACACCTAACCTCGAAGCTCTTCGTTGCCAAACGCGATATTGGCTGAGATGCACCACTCACAGCAAGAGCGTTGAAGCCGCGAAGATCAACGTGGCTTTGTGCAAATGGGCCACTAACGTAAACAAGGCCTTCAGAGATCAGGCGGCGCTGTAGCCGCCGTCGATCACGTGCGATGCGCCTGTCATGAACGACGCCTTGTCCGAGCACATCCAGACCACGGCTTCGGCGATTTCCTCGGGCACGCCGAGGCGACGGACCGGCACCTTGGCGATGATCTCGTCGTAACGTTCGTCCATCGTCTCCCTGGTCATCGGCGTCTTGATGTATCCGGGATTGACGCAGTTCACGCGGATGCCGTCCTGGGCATATTCGATCGCAGCAGACTTGGTCAGCCCGACGACACCATGCTTGGTCGCGACATAGTGGCCCGACGTGGCGAGGCCGACCAGGCCTGCGATCGAGGCCGTGTTGACGATGGCGCCGCCACCGCCCTGTTTGAGCATTTGCGCGATCTCGTATTTCAGGCACAGGAACACGCCCATCAGATTCACCGAAAACATCTTGGCCACCGAGGCTTGCGTGAGTTCATGAATGCGCTGGCCGGACGGGCCGACGGAGCGCCCGGCAACGCCGGCATTGTTGAACGCGCAATCGATGCGCCCGAACGCCGAAACCGTGCGCGCCACCATGTTCGCGACATCGGCCTCGTCGGTGACATCGCCCTGGATCGCGATCGACTGGCCGCCGGCGGCATTGATCAAGGCGACCGTCTCGTCGATGCCATCCTTCGAGAGGTCCGACACCGCCACACGCGCACCTTCACGCGCCATTGCGATCGCCGTCGCCCGGCCGATGCCGGAGCCGCCGCCCGTCACCAATGCAGCCTTGCCGTCCAGAATGCCTGCCATGAGAAACTCCTCTAAAGCGCGACGCGACCGAATCGAATCGTCATCGCGCGTTTTTTGTTCCTTGTTTGAGCATGATCTCCGCGCAAACGCGGTACCCCGTTTGTCGCGAGGGAAAACCGCTTCGCACTTTTCCGGATCATGCTCTAGCGCTTGCCTTCGATTGCGATCTCGACGAGGTACGGCCGCTGCGCCGCGACAGCCTTTGCAACGGCACCGGCAATGTCGTCGGCCTTCTCGACCCTGACCGCCTCGACGCCCATGCCGGCCGCGAGATGCACGAAGTCGAGCGCGGGGCCGTTGATATCCATGTTCTGATAGGGATGCTGGGTGCCGGCTTCGAAATTCTGGCGCCAGACGTCCACATTGTGCTTGAGGATGCGGTACTCGCGGTTCGCCAGCACCACGAACACGATCGCAAGCTTGTGGTGCGCGGCAGTCCACAGCGCCTGGATCGCATACATCGCCGAGCCATCACCGGAGATGGCGACCACCGGACGGTCCGGCATCGCGACCTTGACGCCGATTGCCCCGGCGAGGCCCTGGCCGATGCCGCCGCCGCGGCCGCCGAAATAATCGCCGAAGCCGCGATAGTCGAAGGCGCGCGCGAGATCGAGGCTTGCCGTGATGCTTTCATCGACGATGACGACATCGTCGGGCAGGCCGCGACGCAGCTCCGCCGTGACGCGCGGCATCGCGGTCGGCTGGCGGTCCCAGCTTTTCTCGACGCGCGCGCGGTAGGCCTCCTTCTCCTTCACCTGCAATTCGGCGAGCGCGGCATTGCGGTTCTGCGCGGCCTGCCTGAAGTCCGCGCTCGCCTTTGCACGCACCGCCTCCGTCAAGGCACTGACGCTGACGGCGATGTCGCCGACGATGCCGGCATCGAGCCGATTGTTGAGCGCGAGGCGCTCGGCCGAGGCTTCGATCTGCAGCACGGACGCGCCGTCGGGAATGTGGCCACCAGGCACAAACCAGATGTCCTCAAAGAACGGACCGCCGATCAGCAGCACGAGATCGGCATCGGCGAGCGCCTTGCGCACCTGCCGGGCGTCGCCGGGAAGCGACTGACGATAGCTCGGATGGCTGGTCGGGAACGGCGCGTGGTGGCGGAGCCCCTCGAACCACACGGTGGCGCCGACCGCTTCCGTGAGCGCCACCAGCGCCTGCTCGCCGCCCGAACGTGCCACGTCGTCGCCGGCGATGATGGCCGGCTTTTTCGACTTCAGAAGCAGCGCGACAAGCGCTTCGATGCCGGCCGGATCGGGGCGCGTCGAGCGCCACAAATTATCCGGCGGCAGAGCATCGACCGCCGTCTCCTGTTCCATGACGTCGATTGGCAGCGACACGAACACCGGCCCCTGCGGCGCATCGGTCGCCACCTTGAACGCGCGTCGCATGATCGGCGCGATCTCGTCGGCACGCTCGATCTGCACGCTCCACTTCGTCACCGGCGCCGCCATCGCAACAAGGTCGTGGCCGAGCAGCGGGTTGTTGAGCCGCATCCGGGTATCCTGCTGGCCGGCCGTGACGACCACGGGCGAACCTGCCTTCAGCGCGCCGTACAGCGAGCCGATGCCGTTGCCGAGGCCGGGAGCGACATGCAGGTTGGCGACGGTGACGCGCCTCGACGCCTGCGCGTAAAAGCTGGCGGCGCTGACCGCGACACCTTCATGCAGCGCCATGATGTATTCGAGTTGCGGAAATGCCGACAGGCTGTCGAGCAGCGGCGTTTCGGTCGTGCCGGGATTGCCGAAGATATGACGCACGCCGTGCGACACGAACGATTCCATCAGCACACGACGCCCGCGCATTCGCTCCCTCTCGATTGTTCTGATCCGTTTTGCGCATCATCGGCCGGGGAGCGGCCCATGGCAACCGCGCGAGACGGTTGGCATCCGCGCGGCCGGCTGCGTCTTCCGCATGGCTTCAAGGCGCGAACGCGCCAGCGAGGCCGCAGCCCCGCCACTTCCGCGGCCAAAGCAGCCACGAATGGAAAGGGCCACCGTTCGGGTGGCCCTTGTTGCTTATTTCTTGAGGTTGGCGACAAACAGCTTGGCGGCTTCGGCCTTGGATTCCTGATCGGCCTTGGCGTCGTATCTGAGCGGCAAATTAAACTTCTTGCCGAGCTCGGTAGCCTCGGGATTGGTGAATGCGTGTACCGCGCCGGGATATTCGATGATGCGGTAATCGGCCTTCGCCGCGTCGAAATCCTTCTTCAGCGCATCGTACTGCTCGCGCTTCACGAACGGGTCGTCGGCGCCGTTCAGGATCAGGATCTTCGCCTTGACGGTGCCCGGCGCCGGTGCGGGGGTGTTGAGACCGAGCGAGGCGTGGAAGCCCGCGACGGCGGCGAGATCGGCGCCAGTGCGCGCCATGTTCAGCACCACCGCGCCGCCGAAGCAGTAACCGACGGCGCCGATCCGCTGCGGATTGACCGAGGCCTGCTTGGCAAGTTGCTCGCGTGCGGCGTTGAAGCGCTGCTCCATTACCTTCGGGTTCTTCATCACCGAGCCCGAGAGCGCGCCGGCATCCTTCGGGTTGTCGGCAGTCTTGGCGTCGCCGTACATGTCCGCGATGAAGGCCACGTAGCCCTGCTCCGCGAACTTCCGCGCCTCGTTATGGATATGCGGGGTGATGCCCCACCATTCATGCACCATGACGATGCCGGGCCGCTTGGCCTGGGTCGCGTCGTCATAGACAACGAAGCCCTTCATCGTGGTCTCGCCGTCGCTGTAGGTGACCGGCTCTTCCTTGACCGCTGCGTGTGCGCTCGCGACCATCGCGATGGCGCAGAGTGCTCCCACTATGTTCGTTATGATCGTTCGCATGCTGACCTCCTGCGGGTTTGGCACGACGCGACATTGGCATACCAGCGAATCCCGCGCTAGGCTTGGAAAGCGGAGCCGCTTTGCTCCGCAGGCTGCGCATCATCTCTCGAGCGCGCGTGCGCCCGGCCCGCGGCCGAGCGCGCCGACATTTCTGTCGGTTGCTGATGTGTGAACGACGTTGCGTCAAGCTCAGCGCGTCGCCGTTGCTGCGCTTGTCGCGCTATCGACGAACGCAACCGGCGTTCCCTTCGCGACACCGGCCGCGACGCGCTGCGCGTCCCAGTTGGTGAGCCGGACGCAGCCGTGGGACTCCGCCTTGGAGACCTTGCCGGGATCGGGGGTGCCGTGAATGCCATAGCCTTCTCCCGAGAGGTTGATCCAGACCACACCGACCGGGTTGTTCGGACCGGGCCTGATCGTGAACGGCGTCTTCGATCTGACGCCCTTGAATGCGTATTTTGGATTGTAGCGATAGGTCGGGTTCTTGTTGATCGCCGTCACCTTCAGCGTTCCGCTCGGCGTCGGCTTATCCGCGCTGCCGACCGTCGCGGGATAGAAGCCGAGGAGCTTGCCTGCTGCATCGAACGTGCTGAGCGTCTGCCGCGTCTTGTCGACCTCCACGCGCGCGATCGGCGGCGGCTTTGCGGTATCGACGACGTTCGCAACCGCAATGGTCTCGCCGGCCTTGTCGAACTTCCGGCCCGGATTGAGCGCCTGAAGCAGCGCCTCGCTCATGTGGAATTTCTCCGCGAGCGCTTCGCGCGGACTGGTGTAGCCCAGCGCCGGCAGGCTCTTCATGCTTTCCATCTTCGCGGGAATCCTCTTCACGAACGGCCCCTTCACGTCGGCATCGATGATCGTGTAGCTGACGATCGCAGGCCCGTCGCTGGCGGCGGTGAGGCTGCTCCAGAGCTCCGGCGTTGTCGCCTTGTCGAAGGACAATCCATTCGCCTCGGCAAACGCCCTGAGCGCCTTCTGCGCGTTGTCGCCAAGCTTGCCGTCGATCTCGCCGGGAGAAAAATGCGCGCGGTCGAGCAGGATCTCGAGCCTGGCAACGAAGGCGCTGAGCAGACGACGGTCCGGCAATTTTACCGGCGGCGCCGCCTCGTCGTTGATCGCGGCGGCATCAAGACCCGCGGCCACCGTCGGCGCGGCCGACACAAGCAAAAGGACAAGAGCAAAACGCGCAACGGAAAACGGTCGGAACATCGCGTATCCCAACGTGGCTACCTTCCGTAAAGCTACGGAAAGCCTCGAAGTTCCAATGCGAGTAGCAGCGAAGTTCCGCGGCGGAACAGCTGATATCGCGGCTTCGCCGCAATCGACTCGCCAAAAAGTCGCGATCCGAAGTGCATTTGCGCGCAACCCACATCACAATTCAGGTCTCTGGAAGCAAATGCGATTTGTCATCGCGGCGCTTGCCGCGTTCCTTGTCTTGATGCTCGATTTCGATCGTTCGCCCGGCTCGATCAATGCCTCAACCCAAGCCCCGACATTCTCGCGCGACGCGATATCCGACGCCGTTCCGTTCGCCGCGCGCTTTATCGAAAGCGCTGATGCCAGCGAGGCGCCCGCTACGACGGACGCGGACAAGACGCCCGCGCCTGCGGCGCAGCCGAGCGACGCCGCGGCCGAGTCGCAGCTGTCTGCGATCGACAAATTCTGCCACAGCCTGAAGGACGCGGCGCAGGCGAGCGAAATTCCTGTCGCGTTCTTTGCGCGACTGATCTGGCAGGAGAGCCGCTTTCGCTCGAACGAAATCAGCCATGCCGGTGCGCAGGGCGTTGCGCAGTTCATGCCGGAGACAGCGGCCGAAGTCGGGCTCGACGATCCCTTCGATCCGCTGAAGGCGTTGCCCGCATCCGCAAGACTGCTGCGCAAGCTGCGCGACGATTTCGGCAATCTCGGCCTGGCGGCGGCCGCCTACAATGCCGGCAGCGGCCGCGTCCAGAAATGGCTCGCCCGGCAGAGTGAGCTGCCGCGCGAGACCCGCGACTATGTCCGGATCATCACCGGCACCAAGGCGGAGGACTGGATCGAGCAAGCCGACACGCTCGCCATCCGCATCGACTTGCCGGGCGAAGCGCCGTGTGAAGGCATCGGCGGCCTCTCGAAGGCGAAGGATGTCGCCTTCGTCGCGGCGTCGCCGGCGTCCGCGGTGACGACGATCATCCGCAAGGCCGAGGCCGCGCGAGAGGCAGCAAGGTCGGTCGCCGGCCGCGCGCGCAAGCGGCTCGCGCTCGTGCTCGGGAAGAGCTCGCCGGGCGCGGCCCGGCTCGGCAAGGCGCGCCGGACCGTTGTCGCCGCCCGGGCAAAACCGGCGAAGGGCCGGGCCGTTCACGTCGCCTCGCGCGCACGTTCGTCGAGCTGAGGCCGCGTCACGACGCGTGCACCGCCGCAAATGCGGGCCGGCCACATTTCCGCTCAGGAAACTGAGCGCACTGGTGTATGTTGCCGGTCGTTTTCAGATCGGTTGCTTGCAATTCATTTTCCAGTGGGCGTTGTCATGACGTTGATCGATGGTTTGGGTTATCTGGCGTCGGCGCTTGTGTTGCTGACGTTCTGCATGAGTACGATGTTGAGCCTGCGCGCTGTCGCGATATTCAGCAATCTGGCGTTCATCAGCTATGGATTGGGCGACGGGATCTACCCGGTGCTCATCCTGCATATCATTCTGCTGCCGCTGAACGTAGTGTTGCTGTTCCAGATGGTTCGGCTGCTTCGGAAAGCGAAGCGCGCTGCGGCGACGGACCTTTCTCCGAACTGGCTGCAGCCGTTCATGCAGCCGAAGCATCTGAGGGCGGGAGAAACGATCTTCCGGAAGGGCGACGACGCCGACCTCCTGTACATGGTCGTATCGGGCGAGGTCAGGTTTCCCGAGATCGATCGCGGGGTATCGGCGGGCGAACTGTTCGGCGAGATCGGGCTGTTTTCGCTCGAGCGCCGCCGCACGCAAACGGCGCTCGCTGCCACCGATGTGGATCTGCTCTGGATCAGTGACGGCGCGCTGAGGAAGCTGTGCGAGCGCAACCCGGGACTATCGCTGTATTTCCTGCGCTTGACGGCGACGAGGATGACGGAAAACGCAGCCCGTGCAATCGGGGTCGGCGCGGTGGCGCCCAATCCGGCGTGATGCGCGCCGCCTCGCTTTGCCGGCGCTACGGCGCGGACGACGCCGCAAGGCTCGGCAGCGGCGCAAACTGCATCTCTGCAACGGCCGAGCCGGCGTATGCACTGGCGATCAGAATCATGACTCGAATGGCGACGAACATGGTGCCTCCTCAGTCTTGTCGTTGGTCTCTCAATGCCAGAGACTTCTTTCCCGCCGGTGAGGAAAGCTGGTTGCCGCAACCTTGAAGGCATTGGTAAGCGAGCCGTTTACGCAAGCCTCTGTTCATGAGTTGGGAACCGTATCGGCCGATCGGCCACAGCGCTAAACGCGCGGTTCACCGTCGCCGGGCATTGTTCGCCTCAATCAAGAAGGCGCAAGCACAATGCCGATTTTCAGGACGATCCTTGTTGTCGTATCGATTTTTCTTGCCGGTTTGTACGTCTACGACAGCTGCCGCAGTGATGGGCTCTCGATGCCGGTTTCGGTAAACGAAGTCCTTGCACGGCGCTGGCCGGAACCGGACGCGTTTCATCCGACGGCAGCCCCTGTTTCCGTGGCCGCCGGCAACGTGACGCCGGCCGCGCGCGTTAGGGAAACGTTTGCGATGTTCATCCCCAAAGATGCGCGACGCCATCCGATGCAGCGCAGCCTTTAACGGCCACGAGTCAGCCCAGCGATGCGCCGGCCTTGGCGCGGCTTATTCCAAGCGTCACGATGCGCTGCAGGAGATCCGGATAGTTGAGCCCGTCATGTCCGGCGGCCGTCGCGAACTCCTGGCTCTTGGCGATCTCGGGATTGGGATTGGCTTCGATGAAATACGGAACGCCATTGGTGGACAGGCGGAAGTCGATGCGCGCATAGCCGTCGAGCCCCAAGGTCCGGTAGATGCGCTTCGCCAGCCGTTGAATATGGGCGGATAGCTCCGGCGTGAGGTCCTCGGCCGGGCCGTCGACAATCCCCACCCGCTCCTGATAGCTGGTATCGTGCTTGACCTTTTCGGTGGCGATCTGGCGCGCAGCAGGGCCGCCCATGCTGCCGAATTTCAGTTCCCACACCGGCAGCACCCGCAGCCGGTTGTTGCCGAGCACGCCGACATAGAGCTCGCGTCCCTCGATGAACTGCTCGGCGATCGCGGCCGTTCCGATCCGCTCATGGATGAAGGCGACGCGCTCGGCGAGCTTCTCGTCGGTATCGACGATCGACGCCTGCGAGATACCCAGCGATCCATCGCTGCTCAGACTCTTGACGATCAGCGGCAGCTCGAGACGCGGCGGCCGCTTGACCTTGCGGCGCATCGGAAACACGGCGAAGGCCGGCACCGGGATCCGGCGATGGTGCACCAGCGTCTTGGACAGATCCTTGCCGCGCGCCAGGATCAGGCCGCGCGGGTTGCACCCGGTATAGGCGATCTTCATCAGCTCGAGATAGCTCGCGATGTGCTGATCGTACACGACGTCGTAGTGAAACTCTTCCAGCAGCGTGAACACGACGTGCGGCTTGAAGCCCTCGATCTCGTCGCGCACCGGCTTTATTTCCTCCTGCACGCCGAGCGGACGAACCTCATGGCCGGCCGCGCGCAGGGTGCTCACGACGTCGTATTCCGTCTTCCACTCGTTGATCTCGCGCGCGCTGTATCCATCGCTGGAGTCGGGCGGCACACAGTCCGGGTGCATCAGCACCAGAATGCGAAGCTGTTTCATAGCGCGATCCATTTCCGGCGCGACGGGCCGAACAGCGCGTGCATGGTCTTGGCGGTCAGCAGAATGGTGAAGTTCGTCACGAGCTTCTGCTCGGGGCCGACGGCACGCAGATTGAGCTCGCGGCAGCGCGAGATCATGTCGTCGAGCACGGCATCGAGCGTCAACTGGTTCTCGCCCGTCCACCGCGCCACCAGCTGCCTGATCTGGGCGCGGTGCCGCCTGATGAAGGCCGCGGCCGGCGGACGCCGATAATGCCGCGGATCGGCGGAGAACAGCTTGGAGAGATCGCGGTCGTAGGTCTTCGGCGGCGTGAAGGCGTAGAATGCCTGCTTCTTCCTGTAGTGCTCGGCGAGCGTTTGCTTGAGCGTATGCAGCGGATCGACCCGTTCGCGCGTCGCGAGCAGCGGCCGCTTGCCGGCGATCTCGCCCATCAGTTCGTCGACATATTCGAGCTTCTTCAGTGCGGGCCAGCCGGCATAGCGCGTCCGCCAGTTCGAGCGCGGCCGCAGCCACACCGCGAAGGTCTCGGCGAAGTCCTCGTCCGGATGGCTCTGTGCGTACCAGAGCCGAAGATGCTGCACATAATTGCGGCTGGCCGGATTGGGTCGGTAGTAACGCGGGTAGTGCTGCGACGACGGGCCGAACAGCTGCTGCCAGCGCCGGCGGCGCTGCAGCTGGTAGCCGTGCTGCACGGCGTGGCCCGCCTCGTGGCGGAGAATGGCCATGCACTCGGACCACGAGGCGCCCTCGACGTCGAGCATCATCTTCTTCTCGAGCTTCATCAGGCGGGGATGGGCGAGGTAGAACGGGATCGCGATGCCGGGCACATCCGCCGGGCTGAACCATTCGCTCGAGATCCATGTGTGCGGCCGCAACCGGACGCCGCGCTCCTCGAGCTCTTCATAGAGCGTATTCACACAATCGGCGAGCCAGGTGCCCTCGACGGCAACCCTCAGACGGCTGAGCGGTTGCGCGAGCAACTGCTCGTCCGTCAGCTTTTCCCAGTCAAATTTGCGGCGCGGCATAGGCTTCCAAAGTCTAAAACAAATCGGACTCTGAATGGTGTCATAGGTTGCCGCCGGCAACAACCGCCGGGCCTTCGCGCCGGGCCCCCGGCCAATGCCGGCATCGGGCCGGACCCGGCCCGAGTGTCCGCCTTGGGCGGCGGGCAGCGCGCCGGGCCCGATCCGCCGGCTCGAGGCGACGCTCATCTTGCGTCCTAAGGCTTGACCCAGCGTTGCACGGCAGCGGCGGTGTCGGCCGGCCTGGTGTTGAAGCAGATGGCGGCATCGGGGGCGAGCCGGTGCACCAGATTGAGGATCGTCTCGAACAGCAAGAGCCGCTCCGGCGGCTCGCGCAGCCCGGCACCGATCACAACGCAGTCGTAACGGCGCGCGTTGAGGGCCGCCGCCGTCACGGCTTCCGCCGTATCGCCGAGGTCGATCAGGCAGCTCTCGACGTGATAGCCGAGCGTCCGCAGGCCCTCGATCTGCGCGTCGAGATAGCTGCGCACCAGTTCGGGCGTGAACTGCTGCATGACGGACAGATCGACGAAGGTCGGGTCGAGGCCGATCGCCAGCACGGATTGCTTCGTCATAATGGCAGTTCCCATTCCGCTCCATCGTGTCCGAACATGCCAGACGTTTGAGTCGAAATCGCGGACACGACGACCCGCAGCAACCTTGTAGCCCGGGTGAGCGAAGCGACACCCGGGGTCGCTCGTGGCAAAGACCCGCATGTCGCTTCGCTCATACGGGCTACGTGGTTTCGTTCCGTCGAAATCGCGGAGCCGTCAGCGGCAGGCATGATCCTGCGCGGCACGCGCGGCGATCGCGGCGCGGCGTTTGAGGAACTCACGCTCGCGCGAATTGCCGGCCAGCGCGGCGGCGGCCTCGAACGCGGCATGCGCCTCCGCGAAACGGCTCAGCTTATGCAGCAGATCGCCGCGCACGCTCGGCAGCAGATGATAGGATTGCAGCGCCGGCTCATCCGCGAGGCCGTCGACGATCGCGAGCGCGGCAAGCGGCCCCTCGGCCATGCCGATCGCAACCGCGCGGTTGAGCTCGATAACGGGAGAATCCAGGAGCGCGGCGAGGTCGCCGTACAGCGCGGCGATGCGGCGCCAGTCGGTCGCGTCAGGCGTGCCGGCCTCGGCGTGGCAGGCGGCGATCGCGGCCTGCAACGCATAGAAGCCGCCGGCGCCGCCGAGCTCGCGGGCGCGCGCCAACGCGAGCTGCCCGCGGCGGATCTGCAGGCGATCCCACCGCGCGCGGTTCTGGTCCATCAGCAGGATCGGTTCGCCGGACGCATCGGTGCGCGCCGCCATCCGCGAGGCATTGAACTCCATCAGCGCCAGCAGGCCATGCGCCTCCGGCTCCGATGGTGCGATCGAGGTCAGCACGCGGCCCATGCGCAGCGCCTCGTTGCAGAGCTGCGGCCGCAGCCATTCGTCGCCGCTTGCCGCGGTATAGCCCTCGTTGAAGATGAGATAGACGACCTCGAGCACGGAGGCGAGCCGCTGCGACAGCTCCTCGCCGCGCGGCGTCTCGTAGGCAAGCCCCGACTCCGACAGCGTGCGCTTGGCGCGCACGATGCGCTGGGCGATGGTCGCCTCCGCCTGCAGGAAGGCGCGTGCGATCTCCTCGGTGGTGAGGCCGCAGATCATCCGAAGCGCCAGCGCGGCGCGCGCCTCCCGCGACAGGCGCGGATGGCAGGCGGTGAAGATCAACCGCAGCAATTCGTCACCGATATCGTCGTCGAGCGCGGAATCGAAATCGGGCATGGTGTCCTGCTCCCGCGCAAGATCATGCGCAAGCATGCCGTGCTTTTCGGTCAGCATGCGGTTGCGCCTGATCTGATCGAGGGCGCGCCGCTTGGCGGTTGCCATCAGCCAGGCGCCGGGCTTTTCCGGCACGCCACTGAGCGGCCAGTGCTCGAGCGCAGCGACCAGCGCCTCCTGGGTCAGGTCCTCGGCGAGCGGCACATCGCGCAGCATCCGCGACAGGCTGGTGATCAGCCGCGGCTGCTCGATGCGCCACACACCGAGGATGGTGCGCTTGACGTCGTCCTCCGTCACGCTGGCCTCCGGCATGCGATCGAGGCGACCGTCAACACTCCATGAAGGGGCGAACCTCGCATGACAATTCCCAGTCCGGCATGTGGTCAAGATGAAGCTGCATGAACTCGACCGCGCGCGCCACGGCCTCCTCCTTGTCCTTCAGCTCGAACACGGCGTAGCCGCCGACCACCTCCTTGGCCTCCATGAAGGGGCCGTCGGTGACGGTGAGCTTGCGATCCTTGATCTTCACCTCCGCGCCCGCGGTGCGCGGCAACAGCGCGCCGGTGTCGAGCATCCGGCCGGCTGCGATCTCGCGTTCGGCGAGCTTGCCGATTGCCTCGCGCAACGGCGGATTCGGCAACATCGGCTTCTCGGCCACGAGGACATACATGAAGCGCATCGTGCTGCTCCTTTTACGCGCCGCACTGGCCGGCAAGGCCAGCGAAGGGGCGAACCTCGCAGGTGCCCTCCCAGCCCGGCATGTGCTCCTTGTGCAGCTGCATGAACTCCACCGCGGCGGCGACCGCCTCCTCCTTGTTGCGCAGCTCGAAGATCGCGTAGCCGCCGATCATCTCCTTGGTCTCGACGAAGGGCCCGTCGACGACGGTGAGCTTGCCGTCGGTGATGCGGACCTGGGCGCCCATCGCGACCGGCAGCAGCCCGCCGGTGTCGATCATGCGGCCCGCCTTGATTTCCCGCTCGGCAAGCCTGCCCATCGCCTCCATCAGAGCCGGCGTCGGCGGGCCCGGGGGCTGGGGCGAGGTGACGATATACATGAAGCGCATCGGAAAACTCCTGTTGGGCGAGACGCGGCGATGATCGCCGCAAGACCGGCTCGCTATGGGGAACGACGATCCGGGAGGGGACGAATCGACACGGGCTAGGGAATTATTTTTTCGGGCAAAAGCAGATCATACCGGCCTCACCGTCGTCCCTGCGCAAGCAGGGACCCATAACCACTGGGTTGAGTTGCTGAAGCGAGCCGTGGCCACAGCCGCGCAAAACCAATCGGCATCGTGGCTATGGGTGCCTGCTCCCGTGCGCAATTGCGCACTAGGCAGGGACGACACGGAGCTTGTGACAGTCCCGTAGCCCGGGTGAGCGAAGCGACACCCGGGGAATGCATCGGCGAAATCTCGCATATCGCTTGCGCTCATGCGGGCTACGAAGCCAGCACCCGACCTACTGCTCCCGCAGCATGATCAGCGGGTCGGCGCTGTCCGGGACGCGGCGCCACTGGGCGTTGTCGTCCGCCTCGAACTGCCAGGTCTCGCCCTTGGCCGACATCAGGATCATCTGGCCGTGATCGAGCCGCCACATGGTCGGGTTGAAGGAAGCGACCGCCGGATCGCATTTTCCCTTCAGGAACACCTGGAAATTGTCGTTGCCGGCGTCGGTGTTGGTCAGCACCAGCGTACAGATCGCCTGGCCGTTGCCGCGCACCATCGACCAGTCGCCGATCATCTGGTCCATCGACTTGGCGAGCGAGCGCGCCGCGGCAAGGTTTTGCAGGATATAGACGCCCTCATTGGTGCGCATGCCTTCGAAGATGCCGGTCTCGACCTCGGTGAAATCGATCACGGCCTCGCCGGCCGCGTTCTGCAGCCGCACGATGTCGCCGAGGCCCCTGATGCTCCAGCCGGTGATGTCCTTGGTGAAGGGCAGCGCGGCGGCGCAAGCGGGCTCGAGCTCGAGCTTGAAGCCTTGCGGCGCCGTATCGCCCTTCAGCGTCACGACGCAGGTCTTGCTGCGCTCGGTGGTGGCGAGCTCCCACTGCCCGATCATGTCCCTCTTCAACGTCGTGACGTCCTGCGCGGCTGCCGGACCGCACGCGGCCAGCAGCAGACACAGCACGGCATTGAAGCGGGACAACGGCATCAGCGATCCTTGACCGGCGTTTCGGCAACCGGCGTCAGCGGCGGCTTGCCGGCGAACCAGTTCTTGATGTTGTCGACCACGAGCTGGTCCATCGCGTTGCGTGTGACCACCGAGGCCGAACCGATATGTGGCAGCAGCACGACGTTCTGCATCGCCTTCAATTCGTCCGGCACGTTCGGCTCGGCCGCGAACACGTCGAGACCGGCAGCCAGGATGGTGCCGGACTTCAGCGCCGCGACCAGCGCCGGCTCGTCGACCACCGAGCCGCGCGCGACATTGATCAGCACGCCGCGCGGACCGAGCGCCTTCAAGACGTCGGCATTGATCATCTTCGCGGTTGAGGCGCCGCCCGGCACGATGACGATCAAGGTATCGACCGCCTTCGCCATCTCGATCAGATCGGGATAGTGCTTGTAGGAGACGTCCTTGGACGGATTACGCGAGTGATAGGACACCGGCACCCGCGAGGCTTCAAGGCGGCGCCCGATCGCCTGGCCGATCCGGCCCATGCCGACGATGCCGATCTTGCGGTCGCGCAGCGAGCCGACGCTGAGCGGATAATTCTGGGTCTGCCAGAGCCCGGAGCGCACATAGCGGTCGGCCTTGACGAATTCGCGCAACGTCGCGATCAAGAGGCCCATCGCGACGTCAGCGACCTCCTCGGTCAGCACGTCGGGCGTATTGGTGACCACGATATTGTGATCGCGCGCATAGGCGGAATCGACGTGGTCGTAGCCGACGCCGAAGCTACCGACGATTTCCAGCCTGGGAAACAGCGCCAGCGCGGTCTTGTCGGTCGCCATCGTGTGATAGGTGACGGCGATGCCGCGGATCTTGGCCTTCGTATCGGGCGTCAGCCGCTCGAGGTCGCCGCGGCTCTCGGCGCGGTGCAGCACGTATTGATCGGGAAAGCCGTTTTCGAGGATTGGCCTGATCGGTCCATAGATCAACAGATCGATCTTTTCGGAAGAAATCGGGGCCATCAACTGTCCTTTCCTAACGCGCTTTCGTGCCAACGCCGCAACAACAGGTGCGAAACTAGCGCCAGCAACCCATAGATGACAATCCCGGCCAGCGATAGCAGCAGAAGTGCTGCGAACATGCGGGGAATATTCAGCCGGTAGCCCGATTCAGCGATCCGGAAGGCGAGGCCCGAGCCGGCGCCGGCGCTGCCCGCCGCGATCTCCGCGACCACGGCGCCGATCAGCGACAGCCCGCCGGCGATGCGCAGGCCGCCGAGGATATAGGGCAGCGCCGCGGGCAGCTTCAGGAACAGCAGCGTCTGCAGCTGTGAGGCGCCATAAAGTTGAAACAATCCGGCGAGGTTGCGATCGACCGAATTGAGGCCGAGCGTCGTGTTCGACAGCACCGGAAAGAACGCCACGATCCAGGCGCAGACGATCACCGCGGTCTGCTGCTGCAGATAAATCAGCAGCAGCGGCGCGATCGCGATGACAGGCGTGACCTGCAGCACCACGGCATAGGGAAACAGCGAATATTCAAGCCATTTCGACTGGTTGAACAATAGCGCCAGCACGACGCCGCCGATTGCGGCGGCAACGAAGCCTTCGAGCGTGGTCAGCAGCGTGACGCCGAGCGATTGCGACAGCACCGGCCAGTCCGCGACCAGCGTCTTCAGCACCAACAGCGGACTCGGCAGCACGTAAGGTTGGATGCCATAGCCGCGGACGATGGCTTCCCAGAGCACGAGGCCAGCGGCGAACACCGCAAGCGGCAGCAGAAAGCGGACGAGGTCCTGCGGAGATTTCATGCGCCCGCCTGCCCTGCATAGGATGGCGCCAGCGCGCTGGAGACCTCGCGGCAGAACGCGGCGTATTCGGCCGAGGTGCGGAACTCCTCACCGCGCGGCTCCGGCGAGTTGATGCGAAACTCGGCGCCGATCCGGCCCGGGCGCGCGGTCATCACGATCACGCGCTCCGAAAGATAGACCGACTCGAACACGGAGTGCGTCACGAAGATGACGGTCTTGTGCAGGCTGCGCCACAGCGACAGCAGGTCGTTGTTGAGGCGAAATCGCGTGATCTCGTCGAGCGCCGCGAACGGCTCGTCCATCAAGAGGACATCGGGATCTGTGACCAGCGCGCGCGCCAGCGACACCCGCATCTTCATGCCGCCGGACAATTCGCGCGGATAGGCCCTCGCGAACTCCGCGAGCCCGACCTGATCCAGTGCCGCATCGACGCGCGCATCGGCGTCCGTCGCGGGCGCACGGGCGAGCTTCAGCGGCAGGCGGACATTGTCGCGCACCGTGGCCCACGGCATCAGGGTCGGCTCCTGAAACACGAAGCCGATGCGGTGGCTACCGCGCTGCTCCGCGCCATGATGCGAGACCTCGACCGTGCCGGCGCTTGGCGTGGCGAGACCTGCAATCAGCCGCAGCGCGGTGGATTTGCCGCAACCGGAGGGCCCGAGCAGCGAGACGAACTCGCCTCGCCTCACATCGAGGTCGAGCGGCCCGAGCGCCCTCACGCCGCTGTCATAGGTCTTGCTGACGCCGCGCAGGCGCACGGCGAGGTTACCAGCATCGGTTTCCAGCACGGTGCTCTCTACCATCGACGGCGGAATAGTGGTGAGCGCAGCCGAGCTGAGAAAGACACCTCTCTACGCGGCGAACAACGTGACGATCGCATAGGAGACTCGGGAGGCAGCGGCGGTCGGCTCCCTCTCCCGCTTGCGGGGGAGGGCTGGGGTGGGGGCTCTCTCCGCGAGTCGTATCGGGGAAAGAGCCCCCACCCGGCCCGCGCTACGCGCGCGCCGGCCTCCCCCGCAAGCGGGAGAGGCGAAGGAAGCCCGCGGGCGAGCTTCGCGGGCCTCATGCGCGATTGCTTTCTCCTATCAACGGAGAGGTCGACTGCCGATGCTGAAACAGATCGGATCATAGTCAGTTCTTCGGCCTGAGCTCGGCGCCGACCGCCTTGTTGACGAAGCGCAGCGTGTAGCCCTGGCGGTAGTCGATGGCGCTCTTGACCACGCCGGCACGCACCATCTTGTCGAAGAAGCTCGCCATCCGCTCATCGGTCATGGCGCCGATGCCGTTCTTGATGGAATCCCCGGAATCGACGATGCCGTGCTCGCGCATCTTGGCGACGCAATAGGCGAGCAGCTCGTCGTTCATCTCGGGATTGAGCTTCTTGATCATCGCATTGCCGGCCGAGTTGTCGCCGTAGACGTAGTGGTACCAGCCGACGATCGAAGCATCGACGAAGCGCTGCACCAGGTCAGGCTTCTTGTCGATCAGGTCGCGGCGGGTCTCGATCAGCGTCGAGTAGGAGTTGAAGCCGTAATCGGCGAGCAGCAGCACGTTCGGCTTGAAACCGGCGGCCTTCTCGACGGCGAAGGGCTCCGAGGTGACATAGCCCTGCATCGCAGTCTGCTTGTTCACGATGAAGGGCTGCGGGTTGAAGGTGTAAGGCTTCACCTTGTTCTCGTCGAAACCGTATTCGGACTTCAGCCACTGGAAGTAGCTGGTTATGCCCTCCTTCGAGATCAAAAGCGTAAGCGGCTTCAGATCCTCGATCTTCGTGGCCTTGACCTCGGGATGGGTGAGGAAGACCTGCGGGTCCTTCTGGAACATGGCGGCGACGGCGACCAGCGGCACGTTGTTGGTGACGGCGTCGAAGGTCTGCAGCGAGTTCGCGCTCATGAAGAAGTCGAGCTTGCCCGCGATCAGCAGCATGCGGTTGTTCTCGTTGGGGCCGCCGGGCACGATGGTGACGTCGAGGCCGTATTTCTTGTAGGTGCCGTCGGCGAGCGCCTGGAAGAACCCGCCATGCTCGCCCTCGGCGACCCAATTGGTGCCGAACGAGACCTTGTCCAAGGTCTTGTCTGAGGTCTGCGCCCGCGCCGGGGCAAGCGCCGCAGCAACGCAAAGCGCGGCGGTCAGAAGGCTTGTGGTTAACGCTCGCAGCAAAAAGGCCGGGATCATGGTTGGACTCCGTCGATCATTGTGGCCCATGATGGAAGGCGGGAAGACGTGGACCGCGCCCGGAGACGCGAACCCGTTATGATGTTAAACAAACTAGCCTGCAAATCCATCCTGTGAAACGCTTGTATTGAAACGACCGGCTTGATGACTTCTCAGCTTCCGCCCCGCGACTGGACCGCCATCCACTGGCCCGATATCGCCAAGGGCGCGGCCGCGCGCTGGATCGCGGTGCTGCCGCTGGCCGCGACCGAGCAGCACGGGCCGCATCTGCCGCTCGGAACCGACGTCTTGATCGGCGAGGCATATCTTTCGCGGGTGCGAGAGTTGCTGCCGGCAACCACTCCCGCCACGTTCCTGCCGTTGCAGCCGGTCGGCATCTCAACCGAGCACATCGATTTTCCAGGCACCTTGACCTTGCCGACCAACGTGGCGCTGAAGAGCTGGATGGCGCTCGGCGAGAGCGTGGCACGCGCAGGCGTCAGGAAGCTCGTGATCGTGACCAGCCATGGCGGCAATTCCGCCGCGATGCAGCTGGTCGCGCAGGATCTGCGCGCGCACCATCAGATGCTGGTGGTGACCACGAGCTGGTCGCGCTTCGGCGCGCCGGACGGGCTGTTCGACGCCGGCGAATTGCGCCACGGCATCCATGGCGGCGCGGTCGAGACCTCGATCGTGCTGGCGAAATATCCGCACGCCGTGCGCAAGGAAGCGATCGCGGACTTCAAGCCGGCCAGCGTGCAGATCGAGAAGGATCATCGCTTTCTGTCGACGCAGCGGCCGGCGCCGTTCGCCTGGCAGGCGCAGGACCTCAATCCGAGCGGTGCGATCGGCGATGCGACCAAGGCCTCGGCCGAGAAGGGCGAGAAGCTGATCGAGCACGGCGCGCGCGGGTTCTGCGAGCTGCTCGCCGACGTCGACAGGTTCGATCCCAGCGTATTTCGCGGCAGCTGACCCGGCATTGCTTCGCGCGGTCACAGCACTATCGCATATGGCCTTCAGCGGCCGCACGCGCCCGGCCTCGTGGTTCGAGACGCGCCGCGAGCGGCGCTCCTCACCATGAGGGTCCAGGATTTTGCCGCGAAAAAAGACCTCATCCTGAGGAGCCCGCCAAAGGCGGGCGTCTCGAAGGATGGGCCGCAGGGGCACCGTCCACCAGATTCCCGCATATGATGGCCCCGCGGCAGACGCGACGAAACAATTCGCGAAACCATATTTCCGCCCCGATCTTCGAACCGGAACCGGACAGTCTCCGTCCAACGGGCATGCGGACCACACCGGCGCCGCCCCATACAGGATGGAGTATTCCATGTCGATCAAGACCAAGCTCGCCGCCCTCGCCCTCACCGCGCTCGCCGTGACCGGCACCATCGCGTCCACGACGTCGCAGGCTGAAGCGAAGCCCTACGGCTGGGGCTGGGGCGTTGGCGCAGGCCTCGTCGGCGCCGCCGTTGTCGGCAGCGCGATCGCGGCCAGCGACGGCTATTATTACGGCGGCGGCTATCGGCGCTGCGGCTGGGTGCGCCAGTTCGACGCCTACGGCAATTACATCGGCCGCGTGCGCAGCTGCTACTGATCGACTGGTTCTTTAGGACTGCGGATCCTGCGTTCGGCACGGGTCCTCATCCACCCCGTGTCGCAACCGACCCGTCCGGTGATCCCCCCGGGCGGGTCAATTCTTGAACGCGGCGATCACAGATACTTCGCGACCAGCCGGAAATCGCGCAGCACGGCGCGCCCCTTCGGCCCCGACGCCTTCAGCGTCTCTTCCAGGCTGTGGCCGATGTGATCGTGGATCAGCGCCTTCTTGGCACTCTCGATCGCGTTCTCCACCGCCTGCAATTGCTGGGCGATCTGCGCACAGGGCCGGCCCTGCTCGATCATCTCGACGATGGTGTCGAGATGGCCGTTGGCGCGCTTCAGGCGCCGGGCGATCGCAGCGTGTGGATGGTCGTCGGACATCTGGCTCTCCTATCCTCCCCGGAGGATAATCATGATCCTCCCTGGAGGATAGTGGAATCGGCTTGACAGGCGATTGTCGCGGGCGTAGTGCCCGATGACCGGGACGTTCGTTCCGCACCGGGGCTCTAGCCCGGAGACAAGTCGATCCACGAGCCAGCACAGAGGCACATGGGCAGTAGCAACTCAGGCGACAGTAGACCGGCGATGCCGGGACTGGTGACGCCGCAACACAGCAAGACTGATCGCGCAGATCTCGCCTGCGTGGACGGGTGGTCGCGCCCAAGCTGACCACTGCTCCTCACCGGCCTACCGCGACCAGCGGAAGTGGAGGTGAGCGATGTTCGAAAAGCTCGCAAAATTCCGGCAAGCAAGCCCGCGGCGCGTTGTCGAGCCGCGGCGCATGCCGCCGCCGGCCGCCGTTCATTGCAATGACAACCTGCCGGGCTTTCGCCGCCTGGCCGGCCGCCGCCGGCGTCCAACCCCGGCCTGTCATTGGGTCCTGATCGACGGCCGCCTGGAATGCCGTTGGATCGTCGATGATACCGGCGGTGATCTCGATCAGCAGCGACGCGCGGGCCGGCGTTTCGGCCCGCGCGCAACAGCCACGCGCCACGCCGCGGCAAAGCCGCGGCTGTGCGCCTAGGAGGCCGACATGGACGAAGGACCTAGTCGTCCCGTTGCGCGCCATCGCGGCGCGTCAGCGGGACCATTGAACCGCATCACATCTGGAAATGCCGCTGCTCACGGCAGCGGAGACGTGCGCGCCTGACGGGGCCCGCGTCCCTCCCGCCGTGCCGAAAGGCGGCGAGGAGACGCGAAATGACCGAAAGCAAGACCACACAAACCGCCATTCTCGATAGCGCGCATGCTGGCGACATCCACGGCGCGCTCGGCAGCATCGCTCGCGACGACATCGCGCCGCGCGCGACCTTGCTGGCCCGCCTGAAGACGCTGCTGGCGATCGTCGGCCCCGGCCTGATCGTGATGGTCGGCGACAACGACGCCGGCGCGTTCGGCACCTATACCCAGGCCGGACAGAATTACGGCACCACGCTGCTGTGGACGCTGCTGCTGCTGATCCCGGTGCTCTACGTCAACCAGGAAATGGTGGTGCGGCTCGGCGCGGTCACCGGCGTCGGCCATGCGCGGCTGATTTTCGAGCGCTTCGGCAAGTTCTGGGGCGCCTTCAGCGTCATCGACCTCCTGGTATTGAACGCGCTGACCATCGTCACCGAGTTCATCGGCATCACGTTTGCACTTCACTTTCTCGGCGTCTCGCAGTTCTGGGGCGTGTTGGCCTCGGCTGTTATCGTGATGCTGGCGGTCTCGACCGGCGACTTCCGCCGCTTCGAACGCTTCGGCATCGTGCTGGTCGCAGGCAGCCTGCTGCTGGTGCCCGTGATCTTGATGGTGCATCCGCCGATTGGGCAGATCTCGGCGGACTTCTTCGTGCCGAAGATGCCGCAAGACGCCAAGCTCGGCGAGGTGCTGCTGCTGATCGTCGCCATCGTCGGCACCACGGTGGCGCCGTGGCAATTGTTCTTCCAGCAGAGCTACATCGTCGACAAGCGGATCACGCCGCGTTTCATCCGCTATGAGCGGATGGATCTGTGCATCGGCATCGTGCTGGTCGTGGTCGGCGCGGTGGCGATGATCTCGTTCTGCGCGGCAGTGTTCGCCGGAAAGCCCGAATTCGGCAATTACACCGATGCGCTGGGGACCGCCATGGGCCTCGAGACATATGCCGGCCGGCTGCCGGCGGTGCTGTTCGCCCTCGCGCTGCTCGATGCCTGCATCATCGGCGCTGCGGCAGTTTCGCTCGCGACCGCTTATGCGATCGGCGACGTGTTCGCGGTCAAGCACTCGCTGCACCGCAAGCCGTGGGATGCGAAGGGCTTCTACAGCGTCTATTGCGGACTGATCGTGCTCGCCGCCGTGCTGGTGCTGACGCCGGGCACGCCGCTCGGGCTGCTCACAAATGCGGTGCAGACGCTGGCCGGCGTGCTGCTGCCGAGCGCGACCGTGTTCCTGCTGCTGCTGTGCAACGACCGCCACATCCTCGGGCCATGGGTCAATTCCACCAAACTCAACCTGTTCACCGGCGCGGTGGTCGCGGGGCTGGTGATGCTGTCGGTGATCCTGACCGCGGCGGTGCTGTTCCCCGATCTCGGCGAAGCCTGGATCATCGGCATCCTCGTCGGAGGCAGCCTGCTCGCACTCGCAGTCACCGCGGCCGTCAAGCTGTACGAGATGTCGGCGCGCGGAAACGCGTCGTTCCGCTTCAAGCGCAAACCACCGCTGGTCAACCGAGACAGCTGGCGGATGCCGCCGCTTGATCGGTTGCCGGCGGCGCGGCTCAGCCCGCTGAGCCGGATCTGGATGATCGTGCTGCGCGGCTATCTCGTCGTTGCCGCCGGCCTCGTGCTGCTGCGGATCGTGCAGCTTGCCACGGTGGGGGCGTGACTGCGCTCAGTCGCAGCCGGCGATGGGGCGCGATCATGCTGTTCAAGCTGGCGAGCGCCATCCTGCGCGGCGCGGCCGCGCTCCATCAGAGGCGTGTGGTCTCGGGCGCCGGGCTGCGGACGGCGCTGTCGATGGCGCGGTGTGTTGAACGGGCCGGCGCGCGGGTCGTGCTCGGCAGGACATCGCAGCGGGCATTCATCAGGACAAGGGACAAGGACAATGGTGGCGTCGATTGAACGGTCGGGTCTCGACCGATTTGCCACAGACACGTGGTCGATCGCAGCCGATGTGGCCTGCCGCCTCGCGCTGTTACGCGACTGTCACGGTGGCGTGCAAATCGGAACGGTATTGGGCGCACCTCAGTTGCTATTGCGAATTATTTGCAATAAGCAACCGGGGATGCTAGGTGCTGATCTGGCTTTGGATGGGACGACACAGATCGGACCGGGGACGGCGGGCGATGATTTCAAATCTCGGGTGGCAAGCGGCCGCCAAATCTGCAGTGATGCCGGGCGAAATCGCCACTTGTTCGCGGAAAGCCGCGTCATGACCTGCGTCCGCCTCTTCCGGGTCCAGATTGCCGCCGGCGCCGCGCTCGGTGCGGCAACCTTCGGCGCGCCGGCGACCGCGGCCGATCTGGCCCTCAAATCTCCCGCCGCCAGAGCGGTTTACAGCTGGACCGGGTTCTATGTCGGCGCCCATGTCGGCTATGGCGACGGCACGCTGGGTCCCGGCACCAATCCGATCCTGGAACAGGGCGTGTTCTTTCCGCCCACCATCACCGGCGGGATCGGCGGCTTCCAGGTTGGATACAACAAGGAATTCGCCAACCGCTTCGTGCTCGGCGTCGAGGCGGATGCGACCTTCACCGGCCCGACCGATCTGCCGCGGCGGGTGCTCGGCCCCTTCAATTCGTCGATCGACTATGTCGGCACGCTGCGCGGCCGCGCCGGCTACTCTTTCGGCACCTGGATGCCTTACGTGACCGGCGGTTTCGCCTGGGGCCACAGCCAGGTTCGGGTCAACGACGCCGCGGGCGAGGTGATCTCGGAGCCCGGCCAGTACCAGACCGGCTGGACCGTCGGCGCCGGCGCCGAATTCGCGGTGAGCGGCAATTGGACCGCCAAGGTCGAATACGACTACGTCGACCTGTCGCGCCGCACGCTCGGGCTCAATGATTTCGGCATGCCCGGCGTCAGCATCGACCCGCGCATCCATTTGCTGAAATTCGGCCTCAACTATCAGCTCGGCGACTCGCCATGGTCGGCGACGCCGACGCGCACCGCGCTGCCCGAATCGAGCGACTGGAGCGTGCACGGCCAGACGACGCTGCTGCCGCAGATCTATCCGTCCTTCCGCTCGCCCTATGCCGGCACCAACAGCCTTCCCGGCGCGGGGCAGTTGCAGCAGACCTGGACCACGACGGCGTTTCTCGGCGTGCGGCTCTGGGAAGGCGGCGAGTTCTACTTCAACCCGGAAACCGCGCAGGGCTTTGGCCTCAACGGCACGCTCGGCCTTGCCGGCTTCTCGAACGGCGAAGCCCAGAAGGCCGGCGCGCCGTTTCCGAAAATCCGGCCGCAGCGCTACTACTTCAAGCAGACCTTCGGCTTCGGCGGCGAGCAGGAAGACGTCGCCGACGGTCCCAACCAGATCGCCGGCAAGCGCGACATCGATCGCCTCACGCTCGTGGTCGGGCGCTTTGCGGTCGGCGATTTCTTCGACGGCAATTCCTACGCCAAGGATCCGCGCGCCGATTTCATGAACTGGGCGATGTGGGCGTCCGCCGCCTACGACTTCCCGGCCGACCTGCCCGGCTATACCCGCGGCGCGGTGGTCGAGCTCAACCGCAAGGATTGGGCCGTGCGCGCCGGCGTGTTCCAGGTGCCGAACGCACCGAACAGCGACGTCTTGGTGTTCAACACCGGTGGCGCGGTGGTCGAGTTCGAGGGCCGCTATTCGATCTTCGATCAGCCCGGCAAGCTGCGCGTCGGCGTGTTCGGCAACCGCGGCAACACCGGCAATTACACCCAAGCGCTCGCGATCGAGGACGCCAATCCGGGGCTCGACATCAACGACGTGATGGCCGGCATCCGCAAGGACAATCTGAAATACGGCTTCTATCTGAACGGCGAGCAGCAGATCGCGACCGATGTCGGCCTGTTCGGCCGCCTCAGCTGGAACGACGGCCGGACCGAGATCCTGTCGTTCACCGATGTCGACCGCAGCGTCTCGGGCGGCGTGTCGATCAAGGGCAGCAGGTGGGGACGGGCGAGCGACACGATCGGTATCGGCGGCGCGATCAACGGGCTGTCATCAGCGCATCGCGACTATCTCGCCGCCGGCGGCCTCGGCCTGCTGATCGGCGACGGCGCGCTGAACTACAGCCCGGAGCGGATCTTCGAGACCTACTACGCCTATCAGGTGAACAAGAACCTGACGCTGACCGCGGACTATCAGTTCATCACCAACCCCGCCTACAACGCCGACCGCGGCCCGGTGCACATCTTCTCCGGCCGCATCCACGGCGAGTTCTGAGGCGCGATACGCCCCGTCGTCCCGGGCAAGCGAAGCGCGACCCAAGACCCATAACCACCGCTGATTGTCGTTAGAGCGAGCTGGGGCGACAGCGAATCCAACCACAAGGTCCTGTGGTTATGCGTCCCGGCTTTCGCCGGGACGACGGCGAGTTTGCATCGCCAGCGCGCAGCTTCTGAATTGGTTTGGGCAGCAAACGCCCTCTCCCCACTCAGATATATGTAGACCCCCCGGGCTTGCCGCAAGCCGGGGGTCATCCCGTAGAACGCGCGCCCAATCGAACGGAGGAGTGCGGGATGCGGGAACATGCTGTCGTGATTGTAGGCGGAGGTCCGACCGGGCTGATGCTGGCGGGCGAGTTGGCGCTGGCGGGAATAGATGTTGCGATTGTCGAGCGGCGCGCCAGAGAGGACCTGATCGGCACGCGGGCCGGCGGCCTGCACGCGCGCACCATCGAGGTGCTCGATCAGCGCGGCATCGGCGATCGCTTCGTCGCGCTGGGAACGCGCCATCCCGCGGTGCTGTTCCATTCGCATCTGGTGCCACTGGAGATCACCGACTTTCCGACCCGGCGCAATTTCACGCTGGGGCTCCGGCAGAACCATATCGAGCGCCTGCTCGGCGAATGGGTCGAAGAACTCGCTGTGCCGATCCATCGCGGGCGCGAGGTGACCGGCTTCGCGCAGGACGACGGCGGCGTCGACGTCGAGCTGTCGGATGGCCAATTGCTCCGGGCGCAATATCTCGTCGGCTGCGACGGCGGCCGGAGCGTCGTCCGCAAAGCCGCCGGCATCGAATTCGCCGGGTGGGATCCGACCATGAGCTGGCTGATCGCCGAGGCCGAGATGTCGGGCGAGCCGGAATGGGGCTTTCGCCAGCACGACGCCGGCACCTCAGCGATCGGCAAGGCGGAAGATGGCGGGCGGGTGCGGCTGGTGCTGACCGAGCGGCAACTCGGCACCGACCGGGAGCCGACCTTGCGCGACGTCAGCGAGGCGCTGGTCGCCGCGTACGGCACCGATTTCGGCATCCACAGTCCGGTCTGGATCTCGCGCTTCACCGACATGACCCGGCAGGCCGTGACCTACCGCAAAGGGCGCGTGCTGCTGGCCGGCGACGCTGCCCATGTGCATCCACCGATGGGCGGCCAGGGCCTCAATATCGGCGTGCAGGACGCGGTGAATCTGGGCTGGAAGCTTGCCCAGGTGGTCAAGCAGCTCGCGCCGGACAACCTGCTCGAGACCTACGAGGCCGAACGGCGTCCGGTGGCGGCCCGCGTGCTGCGCAACACCATGGCCCATGTCGCGCTCAACCGCACCGATCCACGCACCAGGGCGCTGAACGAGATCGTCTCCGACCTGCTGCGCATGGACGAGCCGCGCAGATGCTTCGCCGCGATGATGTCCGGCCTCGACCTTCACTATGATCTTGGCGAGGGCCATCCGCTGCTCGGACGCCGCATGCCCGATCTCGATCTCGTCACCGCCGACGGCCCGATGCGGGTCTTCGCGCTGCTGCACCGCGCGCGGCCGGTGCTGCTGAATTTCGGCGCGCCCCGCGGCATCGCCATCGCGGGATGGACCGACCGGGTTCAGCTGGTCGATGCCGCGTATCGCGGCGCATGGGAGCTTCCTGCGCAGGGCACGGTTTCGGCCCCGACCGCAGTGCTGGTGCGGCCCGATGGCTACGTGGCGTGGGTCGGCGAGCGAACGCAGGTCGGGCTAACCGAGGCGCTGACCAAATGGTTCGGCGCGTCCGCTGGTACGTCGTGAGCGTAGCCCGGATGGAGCGAAGCGTAATCCGGGATCGGTCGATCCGCATAGAGCGTGGCCCCGGATTACGCTACTTCATCCGGGCTACGGATTTGCCGTCCCCTACCCCGCCGGCTGGAACGAATCCGCGCGCGCCATCGCCCAGGCGTCGCGGAAGCGGCGGTCCTGGGTGCCTGCGAGCAGTTCGCCGGGGCGCAGCGTCGGATAGAGCTCGGCGAAGGAAGAGACCTCGGTGGTCGAACTGCGCTGCGAGAAGTGGATCGGGCGCAGCTCCTTGGTGTGCTCGAGGCCGGCGGCGGCGAGCAGCTCGGTCAGCGCGTGCAGGGTCGAGTGGTGGTAGTTGTACACGCGGTCGATCTTGTCGGGCACATAGAGCGCGCGGTTGCGGATCGGGTCCTGCGAAGTGACGCCGGTCGGGCAGCGATCGGTGTGGCAGCTCAGGGACTGGATGCAGCCGAGCGCGAACATGAAGCCGCGCGCCGAATTGCACCAATCGGCCCCGATCGCCATCGCGCGCGCCATATCGAAAGCGGTCGCGATCTTGCCGGAGGCGCCGATCTTGATGCGATCGCGCGCGCCGATGCCGACCAGCGCGTTGTGGACGAAATTGACGCCCTCGCGCATCGGCATGCCGAGATGGTCCATGAACTCGAGCGGCGCGGCGCCGGTGCCGCCTTCATTGCCATCGACCACGATGAAGTCGGGATAGAGCCCGCTCTCGTGCATCGCCTTGCAGATCGCCAGGAATTCCCAGGGATGGCCGATGCACATCTTGAAGCCGGCCGGCTTGCCGCCGGACAGCTTGCGCATCCGGGCGACGAATTCCATCATCTGCAGCGGCGTCGAGAACGCCTTGTGATAGGCCGGCGAGATGCAGTCCTCGCCCATCGGCACGCCCCGGATCTTGGAAATCTCCTCGGAAACCTTCGCCGCCGGCAGCACGCCGCCGTGGCCGGGCTTGGCACCCTGGCTGATCTTGAGCTCGACCATCTTGATCTGGTCGTCGCCCGCGACGCTTGCGAA
This sequence comes from Bradyrhizobium sp. UFLA06-06, assembly GCF_054820065.1. Lineage (NCBI taxonomy): Bacteria > Pseudomonadati > Pseudomonadota > Alphaproteobacteria > Hyphomicrobiales > Nitrobacteraceae > Bradyrhizobium > Bradyrhizobium sp. UFLA06-06. The sequence continues at coordinate 35,063 of NZ_JADFUD010000013.1, read as the reverse complement.
GAGATCCGGATTGAAGGTGCCGTCGCGATTGCGGCAGCCGAAATAGCCGGAGCCGATCTCCCAGATGATGTCGCCGCCCATCTCACGATGGTACGGGCTGACGCCGCCCTCGCCGGTGTCGTGGGCGAAGCCGCCCTTCTTGGCGCCGGCATTGAGCGCCCGCACCGCGTTCGGGCTCAGCGCGCCAAAGCTCATCGCCGAGATGTTGAAGACCGACGCCGAATAGGGCCTGGTGCAGTCGGGGCCGCCGACGGTGATGCGGAATTTCTCCTCGGCACGCGGCTTCGGCGCCACGGAATGATGCATCCACTCATAGCCCTCGCGGTAGACGTCCTCCTGGGTGCCGAACGGCCGCTTGTCGAGCACCATCTTGGCGCGCTGATAGACCAGCGCGCGGGTGTCGCGGGAGAACGGCATGCCGTCCTTCTCGCTCTCGAAGAAATATTGCCGCATCTCCGGGCGGATTTCCTCGAGCAGGAAGCGCATATGCGCCGAGATCGGGTAGTTGCGCAGCACCGCGTGGTTCTTCTGGGTGAGGTCGCGGATGCCGAGCAATGTCAGCGCGCCGAAGATAACCAGCGGAATCAGAACGATCTTGAAGACCTTGTGATCGAAAATTCCAACCAGCAGCAGCAGTGCGGTGACGACGGCGCAGATGGTCAGCACGATGAAGCGTGGCGAGAACGGAAGCAGCATCGTATCCATGAAATTCCTCCGGTCTGGCCAAATGCCCTGTCGGCCGCGAGCCTAATCCAACTCGCGGAACAAGTGCACTACGGTTATACGGCCGAGCAGTCACAGATGTGACAACCGCCCGAATGGGCGGGTGCGGATACCGGTCAAATTGAAACGGTATCGCCTTTTGCACTGCAACGGAGCGCAGCGGATGCGATAATCTGCCGTCGCAGGAGCGCGCTGCCAAAATATCGAAAACAACCCCATGCAAAGGAGCCGGCTGCGGCCGGCGCTCGACAGGGCGACTTGACACGTCGGGCAAATCAGCGGTACTTTTCCATTATCCAGAAATCGTAGAGACGCCTCTCGCCCGGAAGCTGCGCCATGCGCTTGCGGGCGAGGTCGCACCACATATGGGAAAACCTGGCACGGTACTTCCCTGCGGCCATCCTTCGAGACGCCCGCCGCGGCCCCTCCAGCACGTCGTCCCTGCGAAAGCAGGGACCCATAACCACAAACTGCCAATTGTCGGGCGATGCTGGAACGACGAGTCCCTGCAACAAAGTCCGCGGCGGCGTATGGGTCCCTGCTTTCGCAGGGACGACGATGAGGATGGTTTCCGTTTTGAAGCGTCACACGACGCGGCGTCACCACCTGCGCGGTCGTCCGCATCAATGCTCGTGCGGCTGCAATTCGTGCGGGATATGCCCGGGCTTCAGGCCGTCGCCGTCAAGCCAGGCGTTGGTGGTGTCCAGCGCCCGGGTGATGTGATCTGCGGTCCGGGAGAAATCGTAGGGCGAGCCGACCAGCGGGCAGAGCGGCGGCACCACGAAATACTCGACATCGGGCGCGATGTTCTCGAGCTCGTTGACGAGCTGCCGCGCGATCAGGAGCGTCAGCGCATGCAGCGCATTGGCGAGCGCGCCGACCGGCGGCGCCTGGTTGGCGCAGGCATGCCCGGTCGGCAGCACGATCAGGCGTTTGGCGCCGTGCCTGACCGCGACGCGGACGGGCGTGTTGCTGGAGATCGCGCCATCGGCCAGGAAACGATCGCGGTAATGCACCGGCGTGAATGCACCCGGGATCGCGGTCGATGCGACGATCGCCTCGGCTGTCGAGCCTTCCGACAGCACCACGCTGTCGCCGCTGATGATGTCTGTGGTGACGATGTGGATCGGGATCCGCGCGTCCTCGAGATTGCGGAACGGGATGTAGTCGTCGATCAGCTTGCGGACGCCGTCATGCGGGATCAGGAAGTCGCGCCGCCACAGGAAGCTCACCAGCGTCCGCCAGGTCACCGGAAACACGTCCTGCCGGTTGAGGCCGCGCCAGATCTCGGCCAGCCGCGCGACGCCCGAGACCGTCGGGTCGCCGGCATAGAACGCGCCGTTCAGTGCACCGACGCTGGAGCCGACCACCATGTCGGCGACCACGCCATGCGCGGCCAGCGCCTGCAGCATGCCGACCTGGATCGCGCCAAAGCTGCCGCCGCCGGCGAACACAAAGGCGGTCTTCGGTGCATCCGGATCGGTGATGGACAAGGTGCTACTCCCTGATCGCCGCGTTCGGGAAACGGCTGCGCGGCGTTGGGGCAGTTATAGCAGTGGGGGAATGGACGGCGCCACATACTCACGGGTCGTCCTGGCGAAAGCCAGGACCCATTACCACAAATGCAAAAGGCTGGAGCCCGATGGGGCCCCAGCCTTCGACAAACAAAGAGCGGTGGTTATGGGTCCTGGCTTTCGCCAGGACGACAATCTTAAAAGCTCACGGCCCTAGCGCTCGACGAACGCCTTCTCGATCACGAAGTGACCGGGGGTATTGCCGCTGCCTTCCTTGAAGCCGCGCGTCTCGAACAGCTGCTTCAGCTCTTCCAGCATCGCCGGGCTGCCGCACATCATGATGCGGTCGGTCTCGATGTCGAGCGGACCCTGATGCAGATCGGTGAACAGCTGGTTGGAGGTGATCAGGTCGGTGATGCGGCCGCGGTTGCGGAACGGCTCGCGCGTCACGGTCGGATAGTACGAGAGCTTCTCGGACAGCAGCGGCCCGAACAATTCGTCGTCGCGCAGCTTGGCGACCAGCTCCTCGCCATAGGCGAGCTCGGAGACCTGGCGGCAGCCATGCACCAGCAGGATCTGATCGTAGCGATCATAGACCTCGGGGTCCTTGATCAGGCTGGCGAACGGCGCGAGGCCGGTGCCGGTCGACAGCAGCATCAGCCGCTTGCCGGGAATCAGGTTGTCGGTGATCAGCGTGCCGGTCGCCTTGCGGCCGACCAGGATGGTGTCGCCCTCGCGGATCTTCTGCAGCTTGGAGGTGAGCGGGCCGTCCTGCACCTTGATCGAGAAGAACTCGAGCTCTTCCTCGTGATTGGCGCTCGCCATCGAATAGGCGCGCAGCAGCGGCCTTCCGTCGACCTCGAGGCCGATCATGGCAAACTGCCCGTTCTGGAAGCGGAAACCGGAATCGCGGGTCGCCCGGAAGCTGAAAAGCGTATCGGTCCAGTGCTGAACGGAAAGAACTTTCTCTCGATAGAACGCGCTCATGGGGTTTCGTTTTCTCGACTGACCAGAATTAGAATGATTTGACTCTATTGGCGCATGACCTGTTCGGAAAACCGGTGCCCACTTTTCCGGGTCATGCTTAGACTGCTCGCGACGGCGCGGAAGTGGCCGAAATCACTGAAGATCTCGCGTGTCCATTGCGCCAATGCAGGAGATAGTCAAGATCAACTGGCGTGCAATTGCGATCTCAGAATGGCAGTCGTTCGATTTCGCGCAGAGGTTCAACCGCGTCATCGTTAACACGTGGGACTGCACGTAATTTACTTGCTGAGATCGGCATCGATCTGGCAATTAATTGCTACGAAAACCGCGGTGAAGGGAAAATGATCTCGTGGTCCTGATCAGCCAGCGAATCTTCCTGGAAACCATCAAAAAATATTGTTTGGCGCACGCGATTGCCGTCGAGGTGCAGTCCGGCGGCTGGCTGGTCACCATGACCAAGGGCAACGCGCGGCGGCTCGCGATCGGCTACGACGTCGGGCTGAACAGCGCGGTCGCGCATCAGGTCGCCAATGACAAATCGGCCTGCGCGGACGTGCTGGCATCGGCCGGCGTTCCCGCCATTCCGCACACGCTGTTTTTGGGTGCGAAGTTCAGCAAGCACATTCCGGGATCGGACTCGCTGGACGCGATGCAGCGTCTGCTCGAACAGCATCCGCGGGGGCTGGTCGTGAAGCCCAATGAGGGGACCTCCGGCGAGCTTGTCTTCCGCGTGACGACGCGAGCGCAGCTGGAGACGGCGGTTGCGCGCATCCTTGCCGCGCATCCAAGTCTTGCCATCTCGCCCTACGCCGAGATCGCGGACGAGGTGCGCGTGGTGCTGCTCGATGCGCGCGCGCTGATCGTCTACGGCAAGACGCGCCCGTCGGTGGTTGGCGACGGCATCCAGTCGCTGCGCGCACTGGCGCAGGCGAACGCGACGGACGAGCAACTCAAGACCATCGCCGAGGAGTTCGATGCCGCCGCGCTCGACGCCGTTCCGCCCGCCGGCGAACGGCTTCTGCTCAACTGGCGGCACAACCTCGATGCCGGCGCGGAGCCCGTGCTGCTCGCCGATGACGCGACGCGCGAGGCCTGCGTCGCGCTCGCGATCAAGGCCGCGCAAGCCGTCGGCATCCGCTTCGCCTCGATCGACGTCGTGCGCACGGAGGGCGTGTGGAAAATCCTTGAGGTGAATTCCGGGGTGAAGATGGAAGCGCTGGGGCACCGGCATCCGGCGCTGGTCGAGGCGGCCTATTCGGCGGCGCTGGACGAAGTGTTCGCGTAACGTCTCCCGGCCCGATGACGCGGGCTCGACGGCGCTATCCTGCACTGTGGGCGCCCAATCAGCCTTGCGGGTGCTCCTTTTCATAGGCGGCGACGATCAGTTCCGATTGCTCGATCTGTGCCGTGAGACGGTCGATCTCGGCTTGCGTCTCTGGAAACACGTCAGCCCCCGCCGTATTTCCGGATTGCAATTCCGCGATCAGCTCCCGGTTCTTCGCAATCTGCTCCCGGTGCCAATCGATTTCAGGATCGTCTTGCATGGGCCACCCATCGGCGAGACCTACGACGCCAGCTCTCGCAGCAGCATGGGTGGATAAACCGGCTTCTCGAAAAACTTGACGCCCTCGGGCAGCGCGCTGTCCGGGGGCCGGCCCGAGATGACAAGGACGCGCACGCCCGGGTCGCAATCGAGGGCCAAACGAGCAAGTTCGACGCCATCCATTTTGCCCGTGAGCTTGATGTCGGTGACCACCAGCGACGGATGACGCATCTTGATGGCCAGCGCTGCCGTCTCGGCGTCTTCGCACTGGATGACGTCGAAATGACCTTCCTGCAACAACAGCGCAATCATGTCGCGCTGGATCGTGTCGTCTTCAACGACAACGGCTATTTGTCGAATTGGCCTCGCGTGACCCATGGCAACCTCCAAACAACCAACCAGAGTTAACGAATGAGGATGTTTATGGTTCTGGTTCCCGCTTCATGAGGGACTGCTCCGGCGGACCTTTGCAGGTTCCGAGCGGAACAACTTTGGAGGTTTCGGCGTCATTGATGGGCGACGAGCCGGACGAGCCGAATGGTTCGGGCCTGAGCAAGGGAATTCTTGCGACATAGTGCCAGGAGGCAAAGCTCATGAAGAACGCGGTGCAGCCGGATCAGGATTCTTGCGAACCCCACGGAACTGACGTGACGGCTGGCGCGACAGGCTATGTGTCCTCTCGACGATTGATTGAGGATCAGGCCCTTGAACGACCCGCGCTCGTCAAGCCGCCCGGGAAGCCGCACGAAACGACCGATCCGCTTCGCGCTCGCCTGCCGCACGACGTCATCTCCGAAATGGAAGCAGAGCTGAAGCAACAGGTCGATCGACTTGTCGCCGAACGACATTAGCCGGTGAAGCGACGAGCTCGCCGACTTCAACAACCGAATCTTGCCTGCCGATGATGCTCCAGAGATCGCGGCGCGTGGACACTCGAAGAAAGATCCCGCCGGATCGACGGAGCTTTAATGGGTGCGATTGGAGCGATTCTTGGGCGCGCGATTTTCCAGGTCATGGTTGTTCTGGCGGCGGTCGGCATCGTTGCCCTCGCATGTATGGCGGTTCGCGGCGGCTGACGCGGGGGCGGTGGTGCGGCTGGCACCGAAGCTCTGGCCGTCATTTTGATCCATTCAGCGCCTTGCTCATCCCGCGCAAGGGAGTACGCTTCCGCGCATTGATTGATCCGGACACAGATTATGCGCAAACTTCTTTTGGGCCTACTCGCAATCGCGGCGTTCGCCGCCGCCTTCAATCCTCCGGCCGCCAACGCCGTGTTCTGGCGCGGCGTCACGGCCCCGACGAACATCGACATCCACGGCTACCCGATCATCAAGGAGCCGCCTCCGAGCACATGCCAGCTGATCCATGTGAACGGATACTGGGTCCGGCAGTGCCTGGATTTGTCGCGCCGCTATTGGCGGTGACGCGCGCCAGACTTCCCGACCTCTCCCCGCAAGGGGCAGGGTTATCGCATATGCCCCTTGGCGACCGCGCAAGTGCTGGGCCTCGTGGTTCGAGACGCGCCGCAAGTGGCGCTCCTCACCATGAGGGTCTACTATTGTGCCGCAAAACAAGACCTCATCCTGAGGAGCCCGCCGAAGGCGGGCGTCTCGAAGGATGGCCACGAGGGCACCGCCACGAAATGCGATTGCCCTGCCGCAAGGGGAGAGGTCGAACCTCGCGGCTAGTTCGACCCGCCCGGTGAATCGTCGAGCGCCTTGAACGCCTCTTCGAGCTGCGGCGACAGCGCGACGTTGAGCTTCTCGCCGGTCGGCAGCCGGGCGACGAACCATTTGTTGTAGAGCGGGACGATGTCGCGGTTCGAGGCGAGCCTGCGGAACGCGCGCTCGACCACGTCCTTCATCTGCGGCTCGCCCTTGCGGTACATGATGCCGTAGGGATCGTAGGACAGGTAGTCGCCGGTGACGCGGAATTTGTCCCGCGACTTGTGCCGCGCGATCAGGCCGTAAAGCAGGATGTCGTCGGTCGCGAACGCGTCCGCCTTGCCGTCCGCCAGCATCTGGTAGGACTGCTCGTGGTCGGGGGCGGTGACGATGTTGAGGCCGAGCTTTTGCTTGGCGTCGACATTGTGCATCGCCTGCTCATTGGTGGTGCCCTTGGTCACCACCACCGTCTTGCCCTTGAGGTCGGCAACCTGGGTGACGCCGGAGGCCTTCGGCACCATCAGCTTGGTGCCGGCCACGAACATCAGCGGCGAGAATGCGACCTGCTTGCCGCGCTCGGCATTCGCCGTGGTCGATCCGCATTCGAGGTCGATCTTCTTGTCGACGACCGCCGGAATGCGGTCGTCGGAGGTGACCTTGACGTAGTCGACCTTGAGATTGGCGTCGTCGACCTCGGTCCCGATCTCCTCGACGATCGCATCGCACAGCTCGAGGCTGTAGCCGATCGGCCGGTTGGAGTGGTCGAGGAACGAGAACGGCAGCGAGCTTTCGCGATAGCCGATCCGCACCGTGTGCGTGGCCTTGATGTTGGCGAGCGTGGGGCTGAGCCCCTCGCCCGCCGGCTGTGCGGACGCCGGTGCGGCGAGCAGGCTTGCCGCCAGCAGACACGCTGACAGCAGGCATGTCGACAGTAGAGGCGCCTCAGCCCGTATCGGCCTCCAGCGGGCGCGATGCATGCATCCCTCCCCTCAATGGCCGGCCATCACGGCGCCCGGCACCGCATCCTGCGGCACCGCGTCGTCGGGCCCGAGCTCGTGCTCGGCCTTCAGCTCGCCCTCCCACTTCGCGACCACGGCGGTCGCCAGCGAGTTGCCGATCACGTTGGTGGCGCTGCGGCCCATGTCGAGGAAGGTGTCGATGCCCATGATCATCAGCAGGCCCGCCTCGGGGATGTTGAACTGCGCCAGCGTCGAGGCGATCACCACCAGCGAGGCGCGCGGCACACCGGCAACGCCCTTCGAGGTGATCATCAGCGTCGCCAGCATCGCGAGCTGCGTGCCGACCGACATTTCGATGTGGTAGGTCTGCGCGATGAAAATGCTCGCGAAGGTGCAGTACATCATCGTGCCGTCGAGGTTGAAGGAATAGCCGAGCGGCAGCACGAAGGCCGAGATGCGCGAGGAGGCGCCGAACCTGTTCAGCCCCTCCAGCGTCTTCGGATAGGCCGCCTCCGACGAGGCGGTCGAGAACGCGATCATCAGCGGCTCGCGGATCAGCCGCAAGAGATGGCTGTAGCGCGGCCCGATCACGATGAACCCGACGACGACCAGGATGCCCCATAGGATCAGGAGCGAGAGATAGAAGCCGCCCATGAAGACGATGAGCTTCCAGAGCACGCCGAGGCCGTTCTTCGAGACGGTCGCCATGATCGCGGCCCACACCGCGAGCGGCGCGAACAGCATCACATAGCCGGTGACCTTGAGCATGATGTGCGCGAGGTCGTCGATCAGGCTCATGATCGGCTTGGCCCGTTCAGGCATCGCACCGAGCGCAACCGCGAAGAACACCGCGAACACGACGATCTGCAGAATCTCGTTCTGCGCCATCGCGTCCGCGATCGAGGTCGGGATCAGATGGGTGAGGAATTTTTCGATCGAGAACGCGGACACCGGCAGCCCGGTCGACTGGGCCTTGTCGGGCAGCGTGCCGGGGAAGTTGGCGCCGGGCTGCAGCAGGTTGACCATCACGAGGCCGAGCAGCAGCGAGACGAAGGAGGCGGAGACGAACCAGCCCATGGTCTTGGCGAAGATGCGGCCGAGCTTGGCACCGCTTCCCATATGGGCGATGCCACCGACGAGGGTCGCGAAAACCAGCGGCGCGATGATCATCTTGATCAGGCGCAGGAACAGCATCGCGATCAGGTTGACGTCTGCTGCGATCTCGGCACGGCTGTCAGGAAAGTAGTTGAAGACAATCGTCCCCATCGCGATGCCAAGGACCATCGCAATCAGGATATACTGCGTAAACCTGCTGGACATTCTCTTACCCCCGTAGTTCCCGGCGGAGGGCAAGTGTGGCAGATTTACGCAGCTACGCAACACGCTTGGCGTCCAGCGCGACTTTGCCGAAACGTTCCCGTTGTGGAATGCCAGCGCGCGGATTAGCGTTCATGCAGCGCACAATCTGTGCAAGGCGCTGCGCGCGTCGTAGTCAATTTGCATGCGAAACGACCAACGCCAAGGGAAGGCAAAAGGGGGAGACACCAATGAACGACACCGTCAATCGCCAGATCCTGCTTGTCGAAAAGCCGACCGGCAAGCTTGGCCCCGAGCATTTTCGCCTGACCAAGGGGACGATCCCCGCACCGAAGGACGGCGAGGCGCTGGTGCGGACGCGCTACATCTCGCTCGATGCCGCCAACCGCGCCTGGATGCACGGCGCCACTTACCGCGCTGCGGTGGAAGCCAACACCGTGATGGCTGGCGGCAGCATCGCCGAGGTGGTGTCGTCGAATGACCCGAGCTTGAAGCCGGGCGACATCGTGTTCGGCGACACCGGCTGGCAGGACTACGCCGCCGTACCCGCCAAGCATCTCGCCAAAATGCCGAAGCTCGAGCCGATGACGCATCTGCTCAGCGTCTACGGCATCGCCGGCCTAACCGCCTATTTCGGCCTGCTCCACGTCGGCAAGCCCACGGAGGGCGAGACCGTAGTGGTGTCGGCGGCCGCCGGCTCGGTCGGCTCGATCGTCGGCCAGATCGCCAGGATCAAGGGCTGCCGTGTCGTCGGCATCGCCGGCGGCAAGGACAAGTGCCATTGGCTGACGAGCGAGCTCGGCTTCGACGCCGCGGTCGACTACAAGGACGGCGCCACCTACAAGGCGCTGCGCGCGGCCGCGCCCAAGGGCATCGACGTCTATTTCGACAATGTCGGCGGCGACATTCTGGAGGCCTGCCTGGCGCAGATGAACAATCGCGGCCGGATCGCCTGCTGCGGCGCGATCTCGCAATATGACGGCGTCCCCTCCGCGCACGGCCCGCGCGGCGTGCCCGGCCTGATCGTGGTGAAGCGGCTGATCATGCAGGGCTTCATCGTGATGGACTACATGGACCAGCGCGACGCCGCGCTCGCCGACCTGCAGTCCTGGGTCGCCTCGGGCAAGCTCAAGGTGCAGGAGGACGTCATCGACGGCCTCGAGAACACGCCGCAGGCACTGATCGGGCTCCTGGCCGGCGAAAACCGCGGCAAGCGCATGGTGAAGGTGTAGGCGGGGAACATCTCCGAACCCGTCATCCCCGCGCAAAGGCTTCGCCTTTGTCGCTGGAGGAGCGCGTAGCGCGTCTCGAAGGATGCACGGCCCGGCTGGTGGCCGTCGACCCTTCGAGACGGCCGCTTCGCGGCCTCCTCAGGGTGACGGTGTGAGAGTTGTAGCGAGTGGCTTCCCAACGTCGTCGTCCTGGCGAAAGCCAGGACCCATAACCACCGAATTCGATTGAGAGTGCGATAGTGGCCCCAGCGTCACACAAAAACAAGCGGTTGGGGTAATGGGTCCTGGCTTTCGCCAGGACGACGGTGAATACATTCACATTCTCTCAGGATGACGGGGAGAGATCTGAATGCACTCGGCGCGGTCCTAATGCAGCGTGCCCGACGCCTGCGATGCGGCTTGCGGCGCGGCGGTCTTGCCCTTCTTCGCCTTGCGCCAGTTCTCGAAACTCTGCACCACGACGAAGAACGCCGGCACGAACAGCACGGCGAGGCAGGTCGAGGCGATCATGCCGGAGAACACGGTGATGCCGATCGACTTGCGGGCGTTGGCGCCGGCGCCGGTCGCGATCACCAGCGGCAGCACGCCGAGGATGAAGGCAAACGACGTCATCAGGATCGGCCGGAATCTCGCGCGCGCCGCGTCGATGGCCGAATCCAGCACCGACCGTCCGTCGCGCAGATGACGTTCCAGCGCGACCTCGACGATCAGGATCGCGTTCTTGGCCGACAGCGCGATCAACAGGATGGTGCCGATCTGGGTGTAGAGGTTGTTCTCGATATTCAGGCTCAGCAGCACCAGCGTCGGGCCGAGCAGCGACAGCGGCACCGCTAAGATCACCGAGATCGGCGCGTACCAGCTCTCATACTGCCCGGCGAGCACGAGATAGACCAGGAGCAGCGCCAGCGCGAACACATAGTAGATCTGGCTGCCGACCTCCTTCTCCTGGTACGACATCGCCGTCCACTCGAAACCCGAGCCGGGCGGCAGCGTCTTTGTCGCGATCTCCTCCATCAACGCCATCGACTGGCCGGACGAGTAACCCTGCGCCGGCAGCCCGATGATGGAGGCGGACGGATAGAGGTTGTAGAGGCTGATCAGCGACGGTCCGATCGAGGGCGTGATCTTGGCGACCGTGCCAAGCGGGATCATGTCGCCGTTGCTGTTGCGCACCATCATGTTCTCGATATCGCGCAGGCTCAGGCGGTACTGTGCCTCGGCCTGGGTATAGACCTGGAAGGTGCGGCCGAACTTGGTGAACTGGTTGACGTAGCTGGCGCCGAGATAGGTCGACAGCGCCGCGAAGATCTGGTCGGGGGTGACGTGCAGGGTCTGCGTCTTGATGCGATCGACGTCGACGTCGAACTGCGGCACCATCGAGCGGAACGACGACTGGACCCGCTGCAGCGCGCTCTGGGTCTGTGCATTGGCCACGATCGCCCCGGTGACCGCCTGCAGCTTGCTGTAGTCGGCATTGCCGTCGCGCAGCTCGACCTGCATGGCAAAGCCGGCGGCGTTGCCGATGCCCTGGATCGGTGGCGGCGGGATCACCAGGATGCGCGCCTCCGGGATCACCGCGAGCTTGTCGTTGAGCCCGTAGACCAGCGAACGCAGATCCTCGCCCGGCCCGCGCGCGCCCCAATCCTTCAGGATCAGATAGGCGACGCCGGCATTGGCGAGGCTCGAGGAGTTGTCGAGCGCGGAGATGCCGGCGATGCTGATCACCTGGTCGACGCCGGGGGTCTTGCCGGCGATCCTGGTGACCTCGTCGAGCACGTGCTGGGTGCGGTCGAGGGCCGCGCCGTCGGGCAATTGCACCGCGGCGAGCAGATAGCCCTGGTCCTCGATCGGAATGAAGCCGGTCGGCACCCGCGACAGGCCGTAGCCGGCAAGCCCGATAATGACGAGCGCAACGGCGACCGAGGTCTTGGCATGCCCGGCGATGCCGCTGACCAGCCGTGTGTAGCCGCGCTCCAGCCGGTCATAGACCGCGTTGAAGCCGCGATAGAAGAAATTGCGCTGCTCGGGCGGAGCGGGAGGACGCAGCCATAGCGCGCACTGTGTCGGCTTCAGCGTCGCGGCGTTGACGGCGCTGAGCAGCGCGGTGGCGGCGATCACCAGCGCGAATTGCGCGTACATCCGCCCGGTCAGCCCGGGCAGGAACGCCGCCGGCAGGAACACCGAGATCAAGACCAGCGTGATGCCGACGATCGGCGCGAACAATTCGTCCATCGCCTTGATCGCGGCGTCGTGGCCCGACATGCCGCGCTCGATATTGTGCGCCGCGCCCTCGACCACGACGATGGCGTCGTCGACCACAATGCCGATCGCCAGCACGATCGCAAACAGCGTCGACAGGTTGATGGTGAAGCCGAGCGCCGCCATGGCCGCGAACGCGCCGATGATCGTGACCGGCACGGTGGTCGCCGGCACCAGCATCGCCCGCCAGTCCTGCAGGAAGACCAGGATCACGACCAGCACCAGGAGGCCGGCCTCGAACAGGGTCTTGTAAACCTCCTCGATCGAGGCGTTGACGAATTTGGTGGTGTCGAACGGCGTGTCGTATTTGATGTCCTGCGGGAACTGCTTGGCGAGTTCCGCCATCTTCTTCTCGACGGCCTTCTCGACCTGCAAGGCATTGGCGCCCGGCGACTGGAACACGCCGATGCCGGTCGCGGGCTTCTGGTTCAGCGAGAAGATCTGGCTGTAGGTCTGCGCGCCGAGTTCGACCCAGCCGACGTCGCGGACCCGGGTGACGTCGCCGACATTGCCTGACTTGACGATGATGTCCTCGAACTGGCTCTTGTCGTCGAGCCGGCCGTTGACGTTCAGCGTGTACTGGAACGCCTGGCCCGCCGGCGTCGGCGGCGCGCCGACCTGGCCGGCGGTGACCTGCTGGCTCTGCTGCTGGATCGCCTGGATGACGTCCTGCGGCACCAGCCCGCGCACCTGCAGCTTGTTCGGATCGAGCCAGACCCGCATCGAATATTGCCCGGCGCCGAACACCGTGACGTTGCCGACACCCGGAAGGCGCGACAGCTCGTCCCGGATGTTGATGGTAGCGTAGTTCGACAGGAACAGGCTGTCATAGGTATTGTTCGGCGAGGTCAGCGTCACGAACAGCAGGATCGAGGTCGACCGCTTCTGGACCGTGACGCCCTGGTTCTGCACCGAGGTCGGCAGCTGCGACAGCGCGCTGGAGACACGGTTCTGCACCAGCACCTGCGCGAAATTGAGATCGGTGCCGATCTTGAAGGTCACCGTCAGCGTATAGGTGCCGTCGGCGCCGCTGTAGGACTGCATGTACAGCATGTCCTCGACGCCGTTGACCTGCTGCTCGATCGGCAGCGCCACGGTGTCGACCACCGTCTTGGCCGAGGCGCCGGGGTAGCGCGTCGTCACCTGCACCGTCGGCGGCACCACGTCGGGATATTGCGCGACCGCGAGATTGTACAGCGCCACGCCGCCGATCAGGATCATCAGGATCGCGATGACGTTGGAAAGGACCGGGCGCTCGATGAAGAATTTCGAGATCATGGCGCGTGCGTCCTATTTGGCGGCTGTCGGCGCCGCGTCGGCCTTCTGCACCTGCGGATCGACCTTCTGCCCGGGGATCGCACGCAGCAATCCGGCGGTCACGATGCGGTCATCGCCCTTCAGGCCGCTCTCGATGACGCGCAGCCCCTCATCGAGCGGGCCGGTCGTCACCTTGCGCTGCTCGACCACATTCTCGGCATTGACGACCAGCACGTAGCGGCCGGCCTGGTCGCTGCCGATCGCGACGTCAGGCACCAGCAGCGCGTTGTCCTGCTTTTCGAACGGCACGCGAACGCGGACATAGAAGCCGGGCAGCAAGGTCCGGTCCGGATTTGCGAACACGCCGCGGACCGCAAGCGTGCCGGTCGACTGGTTGAGGGTCGGCGAGATGTAATCAAGCTTGCCCTTGTGCGGATAGCCGGTCTCGGTCTGCAGGCCGACCTCGACCGGCAACTGCCTGAGCTCGTTGACCGACAGACCACGACGGCGCGCTTCATCCCGCACCCGCTGCACGTCCTGTTCGTTGACGTTGAAATTCACATAGATCGGGTTGAGCTGCACGATGGTCGCAAGCTGGGTCGGCGACGCCACGCCGACCAGCTCGCCGACCGAGACCAGGTGATTGCTGACGATGCCGTCGAACGGCGCGGCCACGTTGGTGTAGCCGTAGTTGACCGCCGCGATCTTGGTGTTGACCTGGGCCTGCTGCAGACTGGCCTGGGCGTTGTCCCGGGTGGACGTCGAGGTATCAAGGGTCGCCTGCGAGACCGCCTGCCGCTGCACCAGATCGGTCTGCCGCTTGAAGTCGAGATCGGCCTGCTTCAGCGTCGCCTGCGCGCCGACCTCTGCGGCCTGCGCCTGTTCCAGCTTCAGCTTGTAGGTCTCCGGCTCGATCGTGAACAGCGTGGTCCCCGCCTTCACGAAGGAGCCGTCCTGATAGTTGATCGCCTGCAGGAAGCCCTGCACGCGCGCGACCAGATCGACGGTCTGGATCGGCGCGGTGTTTCCGGTGGCGTCCAGATAACGCGTGATGGCGCGCTGCACCGGCGGCGCAACCTCGACCTTGGGCGGCGGCGGCGCAACAAAACTGTTTTGCTCGCAGGCACTTAAACTGACGAAGGCCGATACGACGAACGCGACGCGCGCAAGCGGTGTATTTCGCACCCGCACAAAATTGCTCTGACCGAAATGTGCCGACACGCGCGCATGCCTCATTTCCGAGCCTCGATTCAAATGACTTAATTTAATGATCTCGTGACGGGCAAAAAATCCGCCTGCTTCATCCATAGCAACAATCCGCTTGCAGCGGAACTCGAAAGCGAAAATGATGCCGCTCGCCGAGGTTGTTACAACAAGACTTTTTCAGAACTCAGTTCAGTTGAGCCGGACGCATCCGGCGCGACCAGAGGATTAATTCAGATGATCAATGCGTTGACACGAGCAACGAAGCTGTCCGCATGGCTTGCGCTTGCGGCATTCATGAGCACCGCACCGGCCTTGTCGCAGGCGCCGACCCAGGCGCAGCGCGACGCCATCAAGTCGCAATGCCGCAACGACTACATCGCCCACTGCTCCAGCGTACCGCCGGGCGGCGAAGCCTCGCTGCAATGTCTGCAGAAGAACATGGCAAGCCTCGGCCCGGGCTGCGCCAGCGCGGTGAAGGCCGTCGAAGCGCCGGCCGCCGCACCGAAGGCAGACACCGCGCCCGCGGCGGCCAAGACCGAAGCTGCTCCCGCGGCAACGGCCAAGCCTGCCACCGAGGCCGCCGCACCGAAGGCGGCCGGGACGCCGTCCAACGCGCAGATCTCCGCGATCCGCAGCGCATGCCGCTCCGATTATCCCAAGGTCTGCGCGGGCGTGCCGACCGGCGGCGCGCCGGCGCTGCAGTGCCTCGAAAAGAACAAGGGCAAGCTTTCGCCGGCCTGCGAGAAGGCCGTGGCCGCCGCTGGTGGCGGTGCCGCCGCGCCGGCCGCGGGCGCTGCAGCGACGACGGCAGCACCAGCCGCGGCGCCGGCCGTGATCGCGTTGCGGCCGCTGCGGCCGCGCGAAGAGCTGCTCGTGCTGCGCTCGGCCTGCGGCGCCGACGTCCGCTCGATCTGTGGCGGCGTCCAGCCGGGCGGCGGGCGGATCGTGCAGTGCCTCGCGACCAATGCGGGCTCGCTGTCGCCGGCGTGCCGCGACGTGCTGGCGCCGTTCGCGGCGCGGTAATCCTGTTGTCACGCGATCGACCGGAAAAGGGGAGCCAACAATGCTGCGCATTATCCTGACCGCCGCGCTGCTCTGCGGCGCAACCGCCGTCTACGCCCAGGAGCTGACATCAGCACAACGCGACGCCTGCATGGGCGATTACGAGAAGTTTTGCAAAAGCGTGACGCCCGGCGGCGGCCGCATCATCGCCTGTCTCGCCAAGCAGAGCGACAAGCTGGCGCCCGCCTGCAAGAAGGTGCTGGCGGAAGCGGAAAAGAAATAGCCGAGTAGGCGGTGAGACGACATGTGCCCGGCGATCGCCGGGGCACGGAGCCGTAGCACCTTGTTGTCACCTACGGGCCAAGCATACCTCACCCCGGAAGAGGGAATTTCATGCGTTCAATATTGCCGATCACCGCAGCCCTGCTGTCCTTTGCCGCGACCATGACCTTTGAGTCCTCCGACGCCAACGCGGTCGTTTGCGCGCGGCGTCTATCGCGCCGGCTGCGCCGGTCCCAACGGTGCGGTCGTCGCCCGCAAACCCGTCGCCGCCGGTTGCCGCTGGGTGTGGGTCGGCGGGGTCAAGGTCCGCCGCTGCTACTGAGACTTTCAGCCCCAGGCGGCTAGTCGCCGCGCGCATTTTCCCTCTGGTGTTCCCGCCGGAGGGCGATTAGTCTGGACCCAAATTGTAAGTACACTGTCAATCTGGGAGGCAGACGTTGCGGATCGCCGTGATCGGCGGAGGGCCCGGCGGGCTCTATTTCGCCTATCTCTGGAAGAAGCGTCATCCCGACGCCGAGATCGACCTGTTCGAGCAGAACGCCGCCGGCGCCACCTGGGGCTTCGGCGTGGTGTTCTCCGAGCAGGCGCTGGACTTCCTGCGCGCCGACGACCCCGAGACGGTCGACGCCATCGCCCCGCTTATGGAGAGCTGGAAGAACATCACGCTCAATCTGCGCGGCGAGAGCGTCGAGATCGACGGCGTCGGGTTCTCCTCGATCGGGCGGCTGGCGCTGCTGACGATCCTGCAAGAGCGCGTCCGCAGCACAGGCGTCACGCCGCGCTTCGACACCGTGGTGCAATCGGTCGATGAGCTCAGGGGTTACGACCTGATCGTCGCCGCCGACGGGCTGAATTCAATGGTCCGCCGCGGCTATGAGGCCACCTTCGGCGCGTCGGTCTCGCATTCCTCAAACAAGTTCGCCTGGTACGGCACCACGAAAACCTTCGCGACGCTGTCGCAGACCTTCGTGGCGACCGAGCGCGGCAGCTTCAACGCCCATCACTATCGCTATGCGAAGGACATGAGCACCTTCCTGGTCGAGTGCGATGCGGCGACCTGGGCGGCCTACGGCTTCGCCGACAAGAGCATCGAGGAGTCGCAGGCGATTTGCGAAGACGTATTCGCCGCGACGCTGGACGGCCACCGGCTGATCTCGAACAAATCGGTGTGGCGCAATTTCCCGTGGATCTGGAACGAGCGCTGGTCGCACGGCAACATGGTGCTGATCGGCGACGCCTTGCATTCGGCGCATTTCTCGATCGGCTCGGGCACGCGGCTTGCGATCGAGGATGCGATCGCGCTGACCAAGGCGCTGGAGACCGAGAGCGGCATCGCCGCCGCGCTTGCCCGCTACGAGAGCGAGCGCAAGCCGATCGTGAAGAAGCTCGTCACCGCGGCGCGGACCAGTGCCGACTGGTACGAGCATTTCCCCGCGCACATGACGCTCGATCTGATGGATTTCGCCTACAGCTACATCACCCGCTCCGGCCGGATCGACGACGCGCGGCTGCGCACGATGTCGCCCGCCTTCATGGCCCGCTACGCAGCCGCAAAGGGACAATCATGACCGGAATCTCCGACCAGGTTCCGCTGGACAATCCCGGTGCGCGCGAGATCGGCTTTACGATCCCCGAGCGCTACAATGCGAGCTGCATCCTGTTCGACAATCTCGGCAACGGGAATGCCGAGCGCCTGGCGCTGACCGGCCCGGCCGGCACGCGGACCTATCGCGAGCTCTGCACTGAGGCCGCACGCTGGGGCCACGCCTTCCGGTCGCTTGGACTGCAGCGCGGCGACCGCGTCCTGCTGTTTCTCGACGACACCCCGGCCTATCCCGCGGCATTTTTCGGCGCGGTGCGCGCCGGCTTCGTGCCGCTCTTGATCAACACGCTGACCACGCCCGAGCTGCTGCAATTCTATCTGTCCGACGCCGGCGCACAGGTCGCGGTCACCGATGCGGAATTCTGTGCGCGCTTCAACGCGGAAGCCTGCAAGGACACGCCGCTACGCACGCTGGTCGTGGTCAACGGCTCCGCCGGCGATCACGCCGTCGCCGAGGCGCGCAACGCCGGCGACTGGCTGCAAGGATTTCCGATCGAGCTCGACGCGGCCGACACCCACCGCAACGAGATGGCGTTCTGGATGTATTCGTCGGGCTCGACCGGCCGTCCCAAGGGCATCGTGCAT
The DNA here is from genome assembly GCF_054820065.1 of Bradyrhizobium sp. UFLA06-06. Lineage (NCBI taxonomy): Bacteria > Pseudomonadati > Pseudomonadota > Alphaproteobacteria > Hyphomicrobiales > Nitrobacteraceae > Bradyrhizobium > Bradyrhizobium sp. UFLA06-06. Next base: position 16,930 of record NZ_JADFUD010000013.1, on the reverse strand, counting down.
CTGCAGCACGACATGGCCTATAGCGAGCGCGCCTTTGCCCGCAATGTGCTGAAGCTAGAGCCCGGTGATATCTGCTTCTCGGTGCCGAAGATCTTCTTCGCCTATGGTTTCGGCAATTCGATCACGTTTCCATTTTCGGTCGGCGCTGCGACGCTGCTGCTGCCCGGCCAGCCGAAGCCGGCTGCGATCTTCGCGGCGATCGGACAATATCGCCCGACCGTGTTCTTCGGCCTGCCGACGCTCTACATCTCGCTGACCAAGGCCGAGGGCGCCGGGCAAACCGATTTCTCCTCGCTGCGGATGGCGGTCTCGGCTGCCGAGGTGCTGTCGGCCGATGTGTTCAACGGCTGGAAGCGGCTCACCGGGCTCGAGATCATCGAAGGCCTCGGCTCGACCGAAGTGCTGCACGTCTATCTCAGCAACCGCGCGGAGCGAAAGAAGCTCGGCGCCGCCGGCCTGCGCGTGCCTGGCTACGAGGTCATGCTGCGCGACAGCGACGGCCGCGAGGTCGGCGACAATGAGGAAGGCATCTTGTGGGTGCGCGGCGATTCCGCGACGCCACTGTACTGGAACCGGCCGGACAAGACCGCCGAGACCGTGCGCGAGGACGGCTGGATCTACACCGGCGACCGCTTCATGCGCGACAGCGACGGCTTCCACTTCTTCCGCGGCCGCGCCGACGATCTGATCAAGATCTCCGGCCAGTGGGTCTATCCGCTCGAAGTCGAGCTTTGCCTCGCCGATCACCCCGACGTCCGCGAATGCGCCGTCTACGCCGCCGAATTGCCTGACCGGCGCATGACGCTGCGCGCCGTGGTTGTCATGAACAAGGCCGGCTTCGACACGGCCGAAGCGGCGCGGCGGCTGCAGGATTACGTCAAGACAAAGCTGTTGCCGTACAAATATCCGCGCGAGGTCAAATTCATCGACGAGCTGCCGAAGACCGGCACCGGCAAAATCGACCGGCAGGCGGTGATGCGGATGTGAGTGCGCCTGACTGCGCAACACTGCCGCCACAGATTCGATGTCGTCCCGGCGAAAGCCGGGACCCATAACCACAAATGTGTGTGGCGCAAAGGCTGGGGCCCCAGCTCACCTCAACAACAACCATTCGTGGTTATGGGTCCCGGATCGCGCTTCGCTTGTCCGGGACGACGAACAATTAGCTGTTCCACCATCCGGCCACACATTCGATGTCGTCCCGGCGAAAGCCGGGACCCATAACCACAAATATTTGTGGCGCGAAAGCTGGGGCTCCAGCTCACCTCAACAACAACCATTCGTGGTTATGGGTCCCGGATCGCGCTTCGCTTGTCCGGGACGACGAGGGAGAATGCGGCGAGCGCCGCGTGTATCGACTGCCGGGCAGTTACGCCTTTAGCCCCGTCCCGCCGTACAGCCACGCGATATCGTCGCACCACTCGGCTTGCGACTTCGCGCTCATGATCGCGTTGCGGAAGCGGGCGTGCTCGCCTGAGGGATGGTAGACGTGTTCGCCGATCGCGCGTGACATCAGTTGCACGCGCGCCGTGCGCGGGAAGCGTTGCGCGCTGTAGGCTTCGAGCGCCGCTGTCTGGTCATCGTGACTGGCCAGCATGTGCGACAGGCAGACCGCGTCCTCCATCGCCTGGCAGGCGCCCTGCGCGAAATATTGCAGCATCGGATGCGCGGCGTCGCCGAGCAGCACCACGCGGCCGTCGATCCAGCGCCCGGTGGGATCGCGGTCGCACAGCACCCAAAGCTTCCAGTTGGTGCCGTGGCGGATGATGTTCTGCGCCCGCTCGTGGACATGGGTAAAACCCTTCATCACCTCTTCCTCGGACACCGGCTTGCCCGCGACCGGCTCCGGCGCGTTGTTGTGATAGGTGACGACGAGGTTGAACACCTTCCAGCCCGACAGCGGATAATGCACGATGTGGCATTTCGGGCCGGCCCACAGCGTCGCCGCGTTCCAGCGCAGATCCTCCGGCATCTGCTCGGTCGGGATGACCGAGCGATAGGTGGTGTGGCCGGAGACGCGCGGCGGGCCGTCCGCCGTCACCTGCTTGCGGATGTTCGACCACAAGCCATCGGCGCCGATCAGGAGGCGGCCGCCGATGCGCTCGCCACTCGCGAGCTTTGCGGTCACCGACGAGCCGTCCTGCTCGTAGCCTGTCACCTCGCTGGACACGCGCAGTTCGATCAGCTCGTGATTCTGGCACGCGCGCAGGAACACCCCGTGCAGATCGCCGCGATGCACCACGGCATAGGGATTGCCGAACCGCGCGCGAAAGGCATCGCCGAGATCGATATGGGTGATCTCGTCGGCGGTCAGCGCATCCATCAGCCGGAGCTGATCGATATAGACGGCCATGTTGCGCGCGGCCTCACCGACGCCGAGATAGTCGAAAGCGTGGAACGCGTTCGGGCCGAGCTGGATGCCGGCGCCGATCTCGCCGAGCGCGGCAGCCTTCTCCAGCAAGATGGAGCGGATGCCCTTCTGCGCGAGGCCGAGCGCCACGGCGAGGCCGCCGATGCCGCCGCCCGCGATCAGGACAGGTCTCGTCTCCGCCATCAGCCCGACCTCCCGAGATGTTCGAGCGCGTCCTCGGCGCGCAGCGGTACGCGCGACGCCTCGTTGTTGAGGTCGACCAGCTGGGTCAACAACGCCAGCAACGTCTTGCGGTCGGCCGGCTTCAGCGGCTGCAGCATCCGCGCCTGTGCCTTGTCGACCGAGGGCATGATATCGCTCAGCACCGCCGCGCCGGCCTTGGTAAGATAAAGCAGCTTGACCCGCTTGTCCTCGGGCGCAGGCTTGCGCACGATGAACTCCTTGGCCTGCAGCCGCTCGATCACGTTGCCGAGCGTGGAGCGGTCGAACGCGATCACCGCGGAGAGCCTTGTGGCGTCGATGCCGGGATGGGTCGAGATCGTGACCAGCGCGGCATATTGCACCGGCGTCAAGTCGAACGCCTTGCACTCCTCGATGAACAGCGCGACCGCGATCTGCTGCATCCGCCGGAACAGGTAGCCGGGCGCGGTGTAGACCGCGTCCATCGTGACGGGCGTTGGCTTGTTATTCGGCATCGGGCTGCTTGTCCGGGGCAGCGTCGGCAAACGCCTTGACCTGTTTGGCCGCGGCCTCGGCCTTGAGCAGGCGCGGATAGGCCGAGACGTCGACACCGAAGCGCCGCGCATTGGCGAGCTGCGGCACCAGGCAGAGATCGGCAAGCGTCGGCGCATCGCCAAAGCAGAACGGCCCGGACTCCGCCGCGATCAGGGTCTCGCAGGCCGACAGTCCCTCGCGGTTGGCCCAAGCCGCCCATTCCGTCACCTGCGCCTCGGGCAGGCCGAGCTGACGCAGCCGCGCCAGCACCTTCAAATTCTGCACCGGATGCGTGTCACAGGCGATCGCCTGCGCAAACGCCCGCACCTTTGCGCGCCGCAGCGGATCCTTCGGCAAGAGCGGCGGGTTGGGATTGGTCTCGTCGAGCCATTCGATGATCGCGAGCGACTGGGTGAGGATCGCGCCGGCGTCGCTCTCCAGCGTCGGCACCAGCCCCTGCGGATTGATCGCAAGATAGGCCGGCGCGCACTGCTCGCCCTTGCGCAGATGATGCGGCAGATGCTCTGAGGTGAGCCCCTTCAGATTGAGGGCGATCCGGACCCGGTAGGACGCGCTGCTCCGGAAATAGCCATGCAGCTTCATCGGAACCTCCCCTGCATCATCTGGTTTTGACGCGTTTTCTTCACGCGAACCGGTATCCACTTCGCTCGAAAGCGCTATGGGCTTGTTTGATTGACGCTAGCCATATTGTCAGTATACTGTCAATTAAATTGCACCAACAAGAATGATGGGAGGCTTGCCATGGAAGCCGTGCAGAAGACCCCCGAGCGCGAGGCGTTCTACAAGAAGATCGACGGCCAGAACCTCTCGGCGCTGTGGAACGTGATGAACGATCTGATCACGCCGGAGCCGAAAAGCGCCTGCCGTCCTCACTTATGGAAGTTCGACCAGATCCGCGACTACATGAACGAGGCCGGCAAGCTGATCACGGCCAAGGAGGCCGAGCGCCGCGTGCTGGTGCTGGAAAATCCAGGCCTGCGCGGCCAGTCCAGGATCACGACCTCGCTGTTCGCGGGCGTGCAGATGGTGGTGCCGGGCGACATCGCCCCCGCCCATCGCCATGCCCAATCGGCACTGCGCTTCGTGCTCGAGGGCAAGGGCGCCTTCACCGCCGTCGACGGCGAGCGCACCGCGATGTCGCCGGGCGATTTCGTCATCACCCCGTCGATGACCTGGCACGACCATTCCAACGAAACCAATGAGCCGATGTTCTGGCTCGACGGGCTCGACATCCCGATGGTGCAGTTCTTCGACTGCTCGTTTGCCGAAGGCGCCAAGGAGGACCAGCAGTCGATCTCCAAGCCGGCCGGCGCAAGCTTCGCGCGCTACGGACACAATCTGCTGCCGATCGACCAGAAGCGGACCTCGAAGACCTCGCCGATCTTCAACTATCCCTATGAATACACCCGCGAGGCGCTCGAGAAGGCCAAGGTCGGCGACGAGTGGGATGCCTGCCACGGCCTGAAGCTGAAGTTCTCCAATCCCGAGACCGGCGATTTCGCGATGCCGACCATCGGCACCTTCATCCAGCTGCTGCCAAAGGGTTTCAAGACCGCACGCTATCGCGCAACCGATGCGACCGTGTTCGCCGCGATCGAGGGCAAGGGCCGCACAAGGGTCGGCGACCAGACCTTCGAGTGGGGACCGCGCGATTTGTTCGTGGTGCCGAGCTGGCACTGGGTCACCCACGAGGCCGATGCCGACTCCGTGCTGTTCTCGTTCTCCGACCGCCCGGTGCAACAGAAGCTCGACCTGTTCCGCGAGGACAGGGGCAACGCGTAACGATCGTCTGCGCAAGGCACGCAGCGCCCACCCCACGTCGTCCCGGCGAAGGCCGGGCCCATTACCACCAATCTCGATTGGTTGAACGCGTTGGGGCCCCAGCCTTTTTCCAACAACCACGCCCTGTGGTTATGGGTCCCTGCTTTCGCAGGGACGACAGCGGGGGTTGTGGCGGCAGCGTGCCCTCACCGCCAGTGCAGCAGGCGCGTCTCGAGCAAATTGATCAGCTTCCCCACCGCAAGCCCGAACAGCGACAGGATCACGACGCCGGCGAGCAGCTGATCGGTCTGCATCAGATTGCCGGCCTGCAGCACGAAGGCGCCGATGCCGTATTGCGCGCCGATCATCTCGGCGCTGACCACGAGCAGCAGCGCTACCGACGCGGTGATGCGGAAGCCGGCGAGGATCGAGGGCAGCGCGCCGGGCCAGATCACGCGGCGCACGATGGCGTGGAACGGCACGTTGAAGCTCTGCGCCATCCGGATCAGGTTGCGCGGCACCGCATCGACGCCGCTATAGACCGAGATCGCGGTCGAGAAGAACACGCCAAGCGCGATGGTTGCGATCTTCGGCTCCTCGCCGATCCCGAGCCAGAGGATCAGGAGCGGCAGCAGCGCGATCTTCGGAATCGGAAACAGCGCCGAGATGAAGGTGATGCCGACGCCGCGCGCCATGGTCGACAACCCGATCGCGAAGCCGACCATGACGCCGGCGGCCGTGCCGATGAGCCAGCCGGTGCCGATCCGCATGATCGACCACGACAGGTGCTGCCACAGTGCGCCCGACATCGCGAGCTTGTAGATCGCAACCGCGATCGCCGACGGCGCCGGAAGGAACAGCGGATTGACCCATCCTGCGCTGCCAGCGAACTGCCAGATCGCGATCACAAGCGCGAGCGCGATCCAGCCGGCATGGCGGCTGCCGCCAGGCGTGAAGCCGGCGCCGCGAAAGGCGACCGGGCGCGCCGCCTCCGCCGATTGGTCTTTCGCTTCCTGCAGCGCGCGGTCAAGCATGCTGGACCTCGCGCTCGGCATCGATCGCCTCCTTCCGGATCAGCGACCACAGCTCACTCTGCAGCGCGGCCATCGGCCCGCGCGCGTCGATCGTGCCGCGCTCGGCGCGCGTCATCGGGATGGTCACGATTTCCCGGATGCGGCCAGGGCGGCGCGACAGCACCACGATGCGATCGGCGAGCCGCACCGCTTCCTCGAGATTATGCGTGACATAGACCGCGCCCATCGCGCCGTCGGCGAGCAGACGCACGAAGTCCTCCATCAGGAGCTCGCGCGTCTGCGAATCCAGCGCCGACAGCGGCTCGTCCATCAGCAGGATCGCCGGGCGAACCGCCAGTGCGCGCGCAATGCCGACGCGCTGGCGCATACCGCCGGACAGCTGCTTCGGATAGGCGGCGCGAAAATCCGAGAGCCCGGTGCGGCGCAGCGCATCGTCGACCACGGCGCGGCGCTCGCCGGCGCTCAAGCCCGTATGCAGCAGCGGAAACGCGACGTTCTCCTCGACCGTGTTCCACGGCAGCAGCGCAAAATCCTGGAACACGAAGGTCAGCGGATTGAGGCTATCAGCCGGCGCCGCGCCGCGCAGCTCGGCGGCGCCTGTAGCTGGCCGCAGCAGGCCGCCAAGGATCGACAGCAGCGTGCTCTTGCCGCAGCCGGACGGACCGACGATCGCGACGATCTCGCCGGCGCGCACCGTGAAGGAGACATCGTCGAGCACGTCGAGCGCGCCGAAGCGATGGCTGATATGGTCGGCGATCAGGTCCATGTCACCGTGATCTCCGTGTCGATCCGTCATCCTGAGGAGCGCGAAGCGCGTCTCGAAGGATGAACGGCCCCGATGCAGCAGTTCGGCCGTCGACCCTTCGAGACGCCGCTGCGCGGCTCCTCAGGGTGACGGGGTCAGAGTGGTGCACACGTCGCGACATCAATCCGCCTTCACATAGTCCTTGGCGATGATTGCATTCGCGTCAAAGCCCTTATCCACAAAGCCCTGCCCCTGCAGCCATTTGATCTGGTTGTCGAGGTTCTTCACGTCGAGCTTGCCGTCGGGATCGATATAGGCGCAATTGCCGACCACCTGCGCGACCGGCAGGTTGGTGTATTTGGCGATGATCTCGAGCAGCGGCCTGGTTTTGTCGTTGATCGGCGCCACGCCGTCCTTGATCGCAGTCAGGATCACGTCGTGATATTCGTGGTCGGCACGGGTGAGCGCGGTGAGCAGCCTGGTCACCAGCGGTGCGTTGGTCAGCGCCTTCGGCGACGCGAAGATGGCCCCTAACTGCCACGGCGTCTCGTCGCCGACCCAGCCGAGCAATTTCGCGCCGTTGGAATCCATCAGCGTCCGCGCGGTCGAGACCGGCAGCAGCGCGGCGTCGACGGTTTCGCCCTTCAGCGCCGCGGCCGCGTTCGACAGCGACTGCAGCGGCACCACCTTCACCTCGGACAGCTTGAAGCCGTATTTGTCGGCGAGCAGGCCGAGCGAATAATGGAAGCTGGAGCCGACCTGGGTCACCGCGACGCGCTTGCCCGCCAGATCCTTCGGCGTCTTGAGGCCGCTCGCATAGGCGTTGTTGCTGGCGAAGTAGCCGATCAGGGGATAGCCGGCCTTCTCGCGGCTCATGCCGCCGATCACCTTCAGCGTGCCCTTGCCGGCGAGATTGTAGAGGCCGGCGGTGACGGCGGTGATCCCGAAATCGACATCGCCCGACGCGGTCGCAACCGCGATCGGCTGCGCCGCGTCGAAGAATTTGAGCTCGACGTCGAGCCCGGCGTCGCGGAAATAGCCCTTGTCCTGCGCGATGAACACCGGCGCCGAAGACGACAGCCGCAACACGCCGATCTTCGCCTTCAGCAGATCGTCGGCCCGCGCGATGCCGCTCGCGGTCCACACCAGCATGCCCGCGAGTGCGAGCCGCACCCAACCTCTCATTGCCGTCTCCACTCATAATCCTTCAGGCACGGCCTGATCGCGGCCTATGAACGCGCCCTGTGTGCCGAGCTGTTGTTGCAACTTTTCGACGGAAATGTCGCGCGGAATCGTATTGCCCGACAGCGCGAGCGCGGCCGCGGTTCCCGCCGCCTCACCCATCACAAAGCAGGCACCGGAGACCCGCGCCGCCGATTGCCCTTCATGGGTCATCGACGCGCAGCGGCCGGCGACCAGGAGATTGTCGACGCCTTCCGGTACCAGCATGCGGTACGGCAACTCGTTATAGCCGCGGCTCTCCGGGATCGGCGGAAACTCGAAGATCACATCGCCCGGCACATGGGATTCCTTCGGCCAGCCATTGACGCCGATCGAATCCTCGAACGAGGCGCAGCCCAGCACATCCTCGCCTGACAGCAGGTAGCCGCCGATCACACGCCGCGTCTCGCGGATGCCGAGCTGCGGCGGCAGATCGACGATGTAGGAATTCTCGAAGCCCGGCACCGTGCGCAGGAACTTGAACGCTTCGACCGCCTGGCGGCGGCCCTCGATCTCGCCGCGCGTCATGTCGTCGGGATCGATGCCGGAAATGGCGCCGCCGTCGCTCCGCGTCACCTGCGTGAAATTCACCCGCCATTCGATCTGCGATTTCTGCGGCCGCACGATGGCGGATTTGCGCGGGAATGTGTGGGTGCCGGCGGCCTCGGCCTGTGCCATCCGCTCCGGGATGGTGCGCCATGCATCGCCGGCTTTCGCGGGATCGATGCCGTTGAGGCGGAACATCATCGAGGGGTAGAGCATGCCGCCCTGGTTGTCGCCGACTTCATGGGGCGCCCCCGCCCACACCGCGAGGTCGCCGTCACCGGAGCAATCGATGAAGATGCTGGCGCGCACGGCCTGCCGGCCGGCCTTGGTTTCGACCATCAGCGCACGGATGTGCGAACCATCCATGACGACGCCGGCGCCGAGCGCGTGGAACAGGATGTCGACCTTGTGATGCGCCAGCAGATCGTCGGCCGCGATCTTGTAGGCCGCGGTGTCGTAAGCCTGCGCGAATATCTTGCCGAGGATCAGATGCGGCGCGTTCAGCCCGCCGAGCCGGTCGATCCGCGCCAGCAGGTCGGAGGCGATACCCTGCACCACGCGGTGCATCTCGCCGAAGATGTTGGCGTGCAGGCCGCAGAAATTGGTCACGCCGGCCGCGGTGCCCATGCCGCCGAGAAATCCGTAACGCTCGATCAGCAAGGTCCGCCGTCCGGCACGTGCCGCGCCGACCGCTGCCGCGATGCCGGCCGGTCCGCCGCCGAGCACCACCACGTCATATTCGCCATAGACTGGGACCTGCCGCGCAGGTTCTTCGATCGTGCTCGCTCGCATCATTTCCGCCCTGAACAAAGTTGATTGGGCCAACTATGAATTGATGCAGATTGCAGTACAATCCACCAAATTATGTAATCAGCTTTCGCGAATCGAGAAAGGCCCAAGCAAGGCAGATGGATACGCTGGTCAATCTCGAAGCCTTCCTCGCCACCGCCGATGCCGGCGGCTTTTCCGCCGCGGCGCGCAAGCTCAATATCGCGACATCCGTCGTCGCCAAGCGCGTCACCCAGCTCGAGGAGCGGATCGGCACCGCGCTGTTCCACCGCTCGACCCGCCAGTTGCGGCTGACCGAGGCCGGCCAGCAATATGTGCATCGCGCCCGCGGCGTGGTTGCCGATGTCGGCGATCTCTTGTCGCGGATGGGCGAGAAGCAGCGCGACCTCTCCGATCATCTGCGCGTCAAGGCGCCGACCTCGCTGACGGTGGCGCGGCTCGCCGATGCCTTCACGATCTTCCAGAAGCAGAACGGAAGCGTGAAGCTCGAGATCGTGATGATCGATCGCCCGGTCGATCCCGTGACCGAAGGTTTCGACCTCGCGATCGGCGCCTTCCCGCATTCCTTTGGCGGCGTCGTCGACGAACCTTTGTGCCGGCTGCCGCGCCTCGTATGCGCCTCGCCGGCTTATCTGAAGAAGCACGGCATACCGAAGCATCCGCGCGACCTGGTCGATCATCGCTGCCTCAGCTTTCTGCCGACCGGACCGGAATGGCCATTCGAGGGACCGCGCGGCCGCATCAATATCCAGGTCCGCCCGATTCTCTCTTCGAACGAAGGCCGCGTGCTGACGCAAAGCGCGATCGCCGGCAACGGCATTGCGTTGCTCTCGCATTATCTCGTCGCGGACGCGCTGCGCGACGGCGCCTTGCAGCCGGTACTCACCGACTTTCCGATTCCGGAATTGTGGGTCAAGGCCGCCGTTCCCGAGCGCCGCATCGATGCCGCCGCGGTGCAGGCGCTGCTGAAGACATTGAAAAAATCGCTATCGCAGCCGCTGTGATGCGACGCCGGCCTTGCCGTTGGCGTGCCGAGCTGAGACAAGGACGCGAAAGGATCGCCCGCTTGAAACTCCTGATCTCAATGTCGTTCGGTCTCATCATCGTCGCTGGGCCCGCGGCGGCAATCGAGACCTGCCGCTTCATTGAGGCCAAGGCGGAGCGCGAGGCCTGCTACCATCGGCAAGAGCAGGACCTTGCGGCGAAGCGCAAGCCCGAGCCGCCGGTGACGCGGTCGAGCGAATCGAAGACGTTCGATCAGCTGCAGCAGATGCGCCGCGACGACGAAGAGGTCTATCGCAGCATGCGCGGCATCTGCCGCGGCTGCTGAGCTTACGCGCCGCCGCCCCAGCGGCCCGCGCGCTTCTCGGCGAAGGATGCAAGCCCTTCGGCAGCTTCCGCGGTCTGCCGCTTGGCCGAATGCAGATGAACGAGGCGCTTGTAGGCCTCATCGTCCACCGCCATGCCGCCGAACGAGCTCTCCATCGCGAGCTTCTTGGTCTCGGCCATCGCATCCGGCGCATTGCCGAGCAGTTGCTCGACGACCTTGGCGCCGGCGCTTTCGAGATCGGCTGATGGCACGACCTCATGGACGAGGCCGATGCGGCGGGCATCCTCGGCGCCGAACCGCTCGCCGGTCAGCGCATAGCGGCGCACCTGGCGGACGCCGATCGCGTCGCAGAGCTGCGGGATGATGATCGCCGCGGTCAGGCCCCAGCGCACCTCGGTGATCGAGAACAGCGCATTGTCGGCCGCGATCACAATATCGCAGGCCGAGATCACGCCAGTGCCGCCGCCGAAGCAGCCGCCCTGCACCAGCGCTACGGTCGGGACCGGCAGCGTGTTGAGGCGCTGCACCGCCTCGAAGGTGGCGCGCGATGCCGCCTCGTTCTCCTCGAACGATTTCGGCCGTACGCCGTTGATCCATTTCAGGTCGGCGCCGGCCTGGAAATGCTTGCCGTTGCCCTTCAGCACGACGACGCGCACCGGTTTGGTCGAGAGATCGTCGATCGCGGCCAGCACGCCTGCAATCAGCGCGCCGTCATAGGCATTGTTGACCTCGGGACGATTCAGCGTGACGGTCGCGACCCCGCGCGCATCGAGGCTCCACAGGACTGGGCTGGCCGACATGACGTTGCTCCCTCGTTCGGCATTGCTGTTGTCTCGTACTAGCCTTGCACTATGGCGAGAGCAGATGCCTTGATCCATCACTTTCGAGCGCGCGCGACCGCGCCACGCGCATGACGGGTTGCGCGATGCCTCGCGCTTGTGGAAACTGACGGGCACATTGCGGAGAATTGTTCCACTCATGCGTATTTGCATTTTCGGCGCGGGCGCCGTCGGCAGCCACTTCGCGGTCCGGCTCGCGCGCGCCGGTCACGATGTGGCGTGCGTGATGCGCGGGCCGCATCTCGACGCGGTCAGGACCGGCGGACTGACGCTGAAGGTCGGCGATAGCAGCGTCACCGCGAAGGTGAAGGCCTCAGCCGATCCTGCCGATCTGGGGCCGCAAGACATCGTCATCAGCACACTGAAGGCGACCGGCATCGGCGCGCTCGCAACCGGGCTCCCGCCGCTGCTTCGGCGCGACACAGCAATCGTGTTCGCGCAGAACGGCATTCCCTGGTGGTACGATCTCGGCCTGCCGCCGCAGCATCCCGCCATCCCCGACCTCGGCTTCCTCGATCCCGGCGGGCATTTGCGCAGCGTCATCCAGAAGGAGCGCATCATCGGCGGCGTGATCTTTTCCTCCAACGAGGTGGTCGCGCCTGGCGTCGTCGCGAACCTGTCGCCGGACCGCAACCGCCTCTTGATCGGTGAATGCGACGATCGGCAGAGCGAGCGCATCGCCCGCCTGCGCGCGGCGCTCAACGACGCCGCGATCGAATCGCCCGAGGTCAAGCAGATCCGCGAGACGATCTGGTCGAAGCTCTTGACCAACATGTCGATGTCGGTGCTCTGCCTGTTGACCGGGCTGACCGCGCGCGGCGTCCGCGACGATCCTGACATGCAGGACGTGATCCCGCGCCTGCTCGACGAAGCCAATGCGGTGGCGACACGCTATATCCCCGCCGTCAAGCGCGTCACCCGCTCAGGGCCAGCGCCGGACCACAAGCCGTCGATCCTGCAGGATTACGAACTCGGGCGCGCCATGGAGATCGACGTGCTGGTGCGCGCACCGGCGGCGTTTGCCCGCGCAGCCGACATTTCGACCCCGATGCTCGACCTGATGGCCGCGCTCGCAATCCAGAAGGCGCGTGACAAGGGCCTGTATCAGGGCTGACAATCCGACCCACCACGATAACAAGCAGGGACATCGAACCATGCAAGTCAAGGACAAGGTCTGCGTCGTCACCGGCGGCGCGGGCGGGATCGGCGAAGCGGTGGCGCGGGCCTATGCGGACGCCGGTGCGCGCGGCGTCGTGGTCGCCGATCTCAAGACCTCGCGCGACAGGCTCGCCAGCGTCGCCGGCGATATCGACGGTCTGGCGGTCACCGCCGATGTCGGGCTCGAGGAGGACATCAAGGCGTTGATCGCCGCGGCCGAGGACAAATATGGCCCGGTCGACGTGTTCTTCTCCAATGCCGGGCTGTCGCGCAAGGGACAAGAAACCGCGTCCGATGCCGACTGGGATGTGAGCTGGCGCGTGCATGTGATGAGCCACGTGTTCGCGGCGCGCGCGCTGGTGCCCGGCATGCTCGCGCGCGGCTCCGGCTATCTCATCAACACTGCATCCGCCGCGGGGCTGTTGGCCTCGCTGAACTCGATGCCATACGGCGTGACCAAGAACGCCGCGGTCGCGCTCGCCGAACACCTCGCCATCCAGTATGGCGATCGCGGCATCCGCGTCTCCGTGCTCTGTCCGCAATCGGTGCAGACGGGGATGACCACGCCGGGCCCGAGTGCCGCGCGCGTTGACGGCGTGCTGCAGCCGGGCGAGGTCGCGCGCATGGTGATCGAGGCGATGGCCGAAGAACGTTTCCTGATTCTCTCCCATCCGCAGGTGCAGGAATACATGCAGCGCAAGGCCACCAATCGCGAGCGCTGGCTGTCCGGCATGCGCCGCCTGCGCGACCGGATCTATGGCGGGGTTGCGTCAGCCTGACGGCGGCGCAAATTTCTCCAGCAGGCCGGAATAGGCTTTGGCCGCGGGCGACGCGTAAGCACCGCGGCGCGACGTCGTGAGCTTGAGGCCGGCAAGCGCCTCCGCCTGCTTCACCGCGGCGGCCACGCCGTCGACCACAGGCGCGCCGAACTGCACCGACAGCTCATGGGCAAGATCGGCCATGCCGGCGCAGCCGAGCACGATGGCGTCCGCACCCTTATCCAGCGCGCGGGCGACCTCCGCCTCCAGCCTCGGTCTGGCGCCCGAGCCCGGCTTCTCGAGATCGAGCACCGCGACATCGCAGGCGGTGACCACCGCGCGGTCGGTAAAGCCGTAGCGGCGGACCAGTTCCTCCAGCGGGACGATCGAGCGCGGCAGCGTGGTGACGATGCCGATGCGCTTGGCGATCTGACCAGCGGTGACCAGCGCCGCCTCGCAGATCCCGACCACCGGATAGCGCGCCGCCGACCGCGCGGCATCGAGCCCGGTATCGTCGAAGCAGGCGATGATGCCGGCATCGGCATCGGGCGTCTTCAGCAGCGCCTCGATCAGCCCGGGAACGGCGAACGCTTCGTCATAGAAGCCCTCGATCGAGGCCGGTCCCATCGCAGATGTGACGGCGACGATCTCGGTGCTAGGTGCGGCCACCGCTTGCGCAGCGGCCGCGATGGTCGCGGTCATCGACACGGTGGTGTTGGGATTGACGATCAGGATCCTGGTCATGTGTTTCGACTCACGAATGCTTCGCGACCCAGCCCGCGAAGGCATCGAGCACCTCGGTCATCACCTCGCGGTCGTTGCGGCCGGAGCGCTTGAGGACATGGAAGGAGTGGTCGGCCTCCTGCACGAGATGCAGCGTCGCGCGCGCGCCCAATCCCTTCACCACCGGCTCGAGCAGGTCGAGCTCGGCCAGCGCATCGCGCGTGCCCTGCAGGAACAGCATCGGGACCTTGACCTCGGCGAGATGCTTGGCCCGCTCGCTCGACGGCTTGCCGGCGGGATGCAGCGGAAAGCCGAGGAACACCAGCCCGCGCACGCCGGCGAGCGGCGCCCTGGCCTGCGCCTGCGACGTCATGCGTCCGCCGAACGACTTGCCGCCGGCGAACAGCGGCAGTTCGCCGCAATGACGCACGGCTTCCGCCACCGCGGCGCGCACCGTTGCCTGCGCGACGGCGGGCGGATCGGGCCGCTTGCTGCCCTTCTCCATGTAGGGAAACTGATAGCGCAATGTCGCGATGCCGCGCTCCGCCAGGCCCTCCGCGATCACGGCCATCGACGGATGCGTCATGCCGGCGCCGGCGCCATGGGCAAACACATAGGCGCTACGGGCCTGCGCCGGCCGCAGCAGCAGCGCGGACACCGTGCTGTCGTCCGAGACAGTGATCGAAAGCTGTTGTGCAGCTGACGCGTTCAAGATGACATCTCGAAGAATTGTTGCTCCGTTACTTCTAGTCGCAGGCCTCGATGCGCGCAAATGCCGCCGCAACCGGCACGCCGCAAGTGAACTGGCTCACAGCCAGCCAACGTTTCCTTTGCAACATTTCCGTTGTTAGACCAAGCGCCGCCACTGTAGGATGGCGCACACCGCATCACACGCTTAACGAGAACTCGTTTTTCGGCGAATTTTAACATCTCGTCCATATGAGGCGCGGGTACCGCGAATTGGGGGAACGGGGCATGCCTCGCAAGACGATATTCGTCATCGGACTGTTGATTGTCGCCGGCGTCCTCTATTTCAAGGACGATATCGAGACGGTCGCGAGCGGCTTCCGCGTCAAGGTCGTCGACTACCAGCCGCCGGCAAAGACCGTGTGGCTGGATCAGAATGTCAGCGCGGAGCGGCTGCGCTGGTTCTACCACGCCGACCAGGGCACGCGAACCTTCGGCATTCCCCATGAATGGTTCATGGCGCTGGAGCAACCGACGGTCTGGCCGCTGTTCACCGCGGCGCCGCGACTCAGCGAGACCAATTATCTCGGCCGCTTCGGCTTTATTCCCGACACGGTGATTCCGGGCAAACCCGATGCGCTGCCGATCGGTTTCGCGCAGGGCGGCCCGATGGCCGATGCCAACGGCGCGCCATGGCGCAACCCGCACAGCAAGGCCGACATGACTGGCGTAGGCCTCACCTGCGCCGCCTGCCACACCGGAAGCTTCAGCTATCGCGGCACCGAGATCGTGATCGACGGCGGGCCGGCCAACACTAATCTGTTCGAATTCCAGAAGAGCGTCGGCGTCTCGCTGCTGCTGACGCGGTTCTGGCCGGGGCGCTTCTCGCGCTTTGCCGACGAGATCCTCGGCAAGGATGCCAGCCTCGACGAGCGCATGGCGCTGCGCGGCCAGCTCGACCTCGTGCTGAAGCAATACGCCAACATCAATTCGCTGGAGAACAAGGTCGCCGCCAACAGCGTCGAGGAAGGCTATGCGCGGCTCGACGCGCTGAACCGGATCGGCAACCAGGTGTTCTCGATCGACCTGAACAACCCGAACAACTACGCCTCGCATTCGGCGCCGGTGCATTTCCCGCGAATCTGGAACGCACCGTGGTTCAGCTGGGTGCAATATGACGGCTCGATCATGCAGCCGATGGTGCGCAACGCCGGCGAGGCGCTCGGCGTCAGCGCCGAGCTCAACCTGCTCGACGAGTCCAAGGGACTTTACAAATCGAGCGCGCGGATAGACGTGCTGCACGAGATGGAGCGGATGATCGCCGGCGAGCCGCCCAGCGAGGACAAGGGCTTTGGCGGACTGGCGTCGCCGAAATGGCCGGAGACCATCCTGCCGCCAATCAACATGGATCTCGCGAAGAAGGGCGGCGAGCTCTACAAGACGCATTGCCAGGGCTGCCACGGCCCGGCGATCGACAGCAAGGCGCTGCCCGCGAGCGAAGCCTTTGCGCTGTTCAAGGACAAGAAGCGCTGGATCAAGAACGAGGCCGGCCAGCCGCTGCTCGATGTCGAGATGATTCCGATCAGCCATATCGGCACCGACAGCGCGCAAGCCGAGGGCCTCGCGCACCGCACCGTCGAGACGCCGGCCAATCTCAACATCAAGGACGGCAGTTTCGGTCCGGCGCTCGGCGACCTCGTCGAGAAGACCGTCGATTATTGGTACGACCAGAACAAGACCCCGCCGGAAGATCGCAAGCGCATCAACGGCTACCGGCCGAACGAGATCCAGGCGCCGCTCGCCTACAAGGTCCGGCCGCTCAACGGCATCTGGGCGACCCCGCCCTATCTGCACAACGGCTCGGTCCCGACCATCTACGCACTGCTGTCGCCGGTGAAGGATCGTCCCGCAACCTTCTATCTCGGCAGCCGGGAGTATGATCCCAAGGATCTCGGCTATGTCTGGAAGGACAAGATCAAGAACGCCTTCATGCTCGACACCACCAAGCGCGGCAACAGCAATTCCGGACACGAATTCTCCAACGAGAAGCGCACCGGCGTGATCGGGCCGGAGCTGAAGGAAGACGAGCGCCGCGCCCTGATCGAGTTCATCAAGACGCTGTAGGCCCCGAACGGGCTGCGCCCCCTCTCCCGCGAGCGGGCAGGGCTATCGCATATGCCCCTTGGCGACCGCGCAAGTGCTTGGCCTCGTGGTTCGAGACGCGCCGCAAGCG
>NZ_JADFUD010000139.1:0-3271 GCF_054820065.1 Bradyrhizobium sp. UFLA06-06 | reverse complement strand
GGGTGATGTCGGCCTGCGCGGCCGCGAGCAGCGGCGGCGGCAGCGCGAACAGCACCAGTGAGCGCACGGTGATGCATTTCTCCATCAATTCGCGCACCGGCAACGTCGGCGTGCGGTTGCCGTTTGTGGCGTAGACCGCGATCGTCGAGTTCATCGCCATGATCTTCAGCGTAGTCGCGAGGTTGCCGCCGAAATCGACGTCGATCACGCGGTCGACACCGCGGTTCTCGGTGAAGGCCATCACCTTCGAGACGACGTCCTCGGTCCGGTAATTGACGACGGTGTCGGCGCCGGCGAGCCGCGCCTCGACGTCCTTGACCTGCGAACTGACGGTCGCAATCACGCGCGCGCCGCCCCATTTTGCCAATTGCACGGCGTAGTGACCGACCGCGCCGGCGCCGCCGGTGACCAGCATCGTCTGCCCCGAGATCGGGCCGTCCGCGAACAGCGCGCACCACGCGGTCATGCAGGGGATGCCGAGCGTAGCGCCGGCCGCGAACGACACGTCCTGCGGCAGCGGCGTCGCCAGATAGTCGGCCATCGTGATGTATTCGGCCGCGGTGCCGAAGGCGCGGCCATTGCGCTGGCCGTTGAACAGCCAGACGCGATCACCGACCGCAAAGCGGGTGACGCCTTCGCCGACCTGGTCGATGATCCCGGCGCCGTCGCTGTTCGGGATCACGCGCGGGAATTCCATCGCGCGATAATTGCCGCTGCGGCGGCCGACATCGGCCGGGTTGACGCCGGACGCCTCGAGGCGAACCCGGACTTCGCCGGGACCGGCTTCCGGCGTCGGCATCTCGCCGACGGTGAGCACCGTCGGCGCCGCACCGGTCCGTTCGTACCAGACCGCTCTCATCTAGCGTCCCTTTTCCGAAGTTCGTGAACTCGTCCAGCGACCTCTTGCGCGAACTGCGGAAAGCAAGAGGGCGCTGGCAAGAGTCATAGGTCTCTGTGCCGCTTGACCGATTTGAAGCTCCCAATCGGTCTCGCCGCATACAGTGCAGGAGCTTCAAATCGGCAGCACTAGAGGGTGCCCGGGAAGGCGCCGCCATCGAGCAGCAGGTTCTGCCCGGTGATGAAGCCGGCCTTGGCGCCGCACAGGAATGCGCAGGCATAGCCGAATTCGTCGGGATCGCCGAAGCGGCCGGCGGGGTTCAGCTTGGCGCGCTCGGCCAGGACCTGCTCGGCCGAGATGCCGCGCTTCTCGGCCTCGGGCTTCGCGGTGCCGCGCAGGCGGTCGGTCTCGAACGGGCCCGGCAGCAGGCCGTTGATGGTGACGTTGTTGATCACGGTCTTGCGCGACAGGCCGGCGACGAAGCCGGTGAGGCCGGCGCGGGCGCCGTTGGACAGGCCGAGGATCTCGATCGGTGCCTTCACCGCGGCCGAAGTGATGTTGACGATGCGGCCGAACTTGCGCGCCATCATGCCGTCGACGGTGGCCTTGATCAGCTCGATCGGCGTCAGCATGTTGGCGTCGATCGCCTTGATCCAGTCGTCGCGGGTCCAGTTGCGGAAATCGCCCGGCGGCGGGCCGCCGGCATTGTTGATCAGGATGTCCGGATCGGGGCAGGCCTTGAGCACGGCTTCGCGCCCGGCCGGGGTCGTGATGTCGCCGACGATCTCGGTGACGGTGACGCCGGGGTGGGCTTTGCGGATTTCGTCGGCGGTCTGCTTGAGCGCCTCGGCGCCGCGCGCCGTCAGGGTGACATGCACCCCCTCATTGGCGAGCGCGATCGCGCAGGCGCGGCCCAGTCCCTTGCTCGATGCGCAGACGATGGCGCGGCGGCCTTTGATTCCAAGATCCACGGTTCACTCCCTGTGATGTCGGGTAGGTTTGTAAAGGTTTGATGGCGGCATTCTAGCCAAGCTCGGCGGCGCCGATAAGGGACGTGCAATGCATAAGTGCATGCCGGGCAGGAACAGGCGGGTGAGCACGTTGGCGCAGGGCAGGAGGCTAGATGCGTTGCTCACGCCGCAGCCGCTCGATCGCCATGGTGGCTTCGGGCGGCAGCGAGCGGAATCCGGCCTGTCCGGCCGCGGAGAACAGCGGCCGCAATTGCGATCCATTGAGGAACTGCGGCTGCCTGGCGAGCGGCACCAGCTGATCGAACACCAGCACCAGCGTGGTCACGACGAGACCGACCCTGATGGCGCCGAGCAGCGCGCCGCCGAGGCGGTCGCCGATCCCGATCTCCGAGCCGATGGTGTCGTCGAGCATCGTCCGCGCCATCTTTCCGAGGATGACGCCGATCAGGAGGAAGAGGCCGAACAGCAGCACGCCATTGGGCGGAAACGGCGACGACGGCAGCGTCGCGATGTGAGGCCCGATCATCGCCAGCGCGGCGACCGCGAGCGGCATGGCGACGAGATAGGCCAGGATGGTGACCGCGCTGCGCAACAGGCCGGTCGTGAAGCCGGTCACCACCGCGAACACCAATCCGACGATGATGGCAAGGTCGAAGAGGTTCATGGATTAAGGAATTCCCTGCCCCAATCTCCTACTGTCCCCTGGTTGAGCAAACCTGCTTACATCAGGGACAATTGTCGCTATCACTCGTCCGCTTCAATCCGGGAACCTGTCGATGTCCGACCTATTCGATGTCAGTAAAGAAATCATCCTCATCACCGGCGCCTCGCAGGGGCTCGGGCGACAATTCGCCCGCGTGCTGGCGGCGCATGGCGCCGCGGTGGTGCTGGCCGCGCGCCAGGTCGCGAAGCTGAAAAGCCTCGAGGAGGAGATCAAGGCCAAGGGCGGCCGCGCCGCCGCGGTGCAGATGGACGTCGCGGATATTTCCGGCATCGCGAAGGCGCTCGACGCCGCCGAAGCCGCGCTCGGTCCGGTCACGGTGCTGATCAACAATGCCGGCATCGCGATCGAGAAACTGTCGACCGAGCAGACCGAGGCGGATTGGGACGCCGTGATTGGTGCGAATCTGAAGGGCGCCTACTTCCTCGCGACCGAACTTGCGCGGCGCATGATGGCGCGCAAGCAGCCGGGCAATATCATCAACGTCGCATCCGTGCTCGGACAGGGCGTGCTCAAGGCGGTATCGCCCTATGCGATCTCCAAGGCCGGCATGATCCAGGGCACCAAGGCAATGGCGCTGGAACTCGCCGGCAACAACATCCGCGTCAACGCACTGGCGCCGGGCTATATCGATACCGAGATGAACCATGATTTCTGGTCGACGCCGGCGGGCGAGCGGCTTGCTAAGCGCATTCCACAGCGCCGGGTCGGCGCCGAGTCCGATCTGTCTCTTATACACAT
>NZ_JADFUD010000138.1:0-3421 GCF_054820065.1 Bradyrhizobium sp. UFLA06-06 | reverse complement strand
GACAGCTATTAGAAGATTTCGTTCCGCGCTGCGATCAATGGGCGTCGCTATCGCGAGACCCCATCGAGTAGCGCTAGCGCAACCTCAATCCGCCGGACCAGGCCGCATCAGGCGACTGGATCATGTTGGGGACTTCCAATGCGTGGGTGCTCCCCGCTCCCAACGCGCTCGAGAGGCATCCATGGCTTTCACGTTAAAGATCAACGGCACATCACATAAAGTCGATGTCGACGGCGACATCCCGTTGCTGTGGGTGCTGCGCGACGTCCTCGGCATGACCGGTACCAAGTTCGGTTGCGGCCAGGCGCTGTGCGGCGCCTGCACCGTGCATGTCGACGGCCAAGCGGTCCGCTCCTGCCAGACATCGGTTGACAGCGTCGGCGACAGCGCGGTCACCACGATCGAGGCGATCGGCCAGGCGCCGCAAGGCGCGGCCTTGCAGAAGGCGTGGCTCGAGCTGGAGGTGGTTCAGTGCGGCTACTGCCAGTCCGGCCAGATCATGTCGGCGGCGGCCTTGCTGAAAGACACTCCGAAGCCGAGCGACGCGGACATCGATTCAGCGATGTCAGGCAACGTGTGCCGTTGCGGGACCTACCAGCGCATTCGCGCCGCGATCAAGCGCGCAGCGGGAGCTTGAGACCATGGATAGGCAGATTCTGAAGGGCCGAGGCAACGAAACGGCGATGTCGCGGCGCTCCTTTCTCCAAGGCACCGGCTTGCTGCTTGGCTTTGCATTCACCGGAACGAGCCCTGAATCCGTCTTTGCGGCGTCCGCTTCGCAGGTGGTCGAAAACGAGGTCGTGGGTACCTTCGCGCCGAACGGATTCATTCGGATCAATCCAACCGGCGCCGTCAGGCTGATCATGCCGATGGTCGAGATGGGACAGGGCGTTTACACGTCGCTGTCGATGCTTCTCGCTGAGGAACTGGAAGTCAGACTGGACCAGATTCAGGTTCAGCATGCGCCGCCGAATCACGCGCTTTACGTCAACTCGATCATAGGCATTCAGAACACAGGCGGTTCCGCTTCGGTGCGGGCTTTCTGGACGCCGCTGCGTCAAGCAGGGGCAGTCGGTCGCAATCTGCTGATTGCGGCAGCCGCCAAGCGCTGGAATGTCGATCCAGCGACTTGCCGCGCCAAGGGCGGCATCGTGTTCGATAAGTCAGGCTCGAAACATCTGAGCTACGGCGAACTTGCGGATGATGCCGCGAAACTGCCTGTTCCGGCCGCAGCAAGCGTAAAATTGAAGGATCCGAAGGATTTCGCGCTGATCGGCACGCGTGCCAAGCGCGTGGATTCATCGATAAAGGTCGATGGGCGCGCGCTCTACGGCATCGATGTACGGCTGCCTGGTATGACGGTTGCCGCGGTTGCCATCTCGCCTGTGCTCGGCGGCAAGGCGAAAACAGTGAACGAGAAAGCCGCACTGGCGGTGAAGGGCGTCCGGCAGGTGGTCAACATCGATGAGGCTGTCGCCGTGGTGGCGGATCACATGGGTGCGGCGAAGAAGGGACTCGAGGCTGCCTCCATCACGTGGGACGATGGGCCGAACGGCAAGGTCAACAACGCCGACATCGTCAGGCAACTGGAGGAAGAATCAAGCAAGCCGGGCGTGGTAGCCCGCAGCGATGGGGATGCAGGCAAGGCTCTTGCTGCGGCGGCGCAACGGCTCGACGCCATCTATCAGGTGCCTTTCCTGGCTCATGCGGCGATGGAGCCGATGAACTGCACCGTTCATCTGCAGAAGGATCGTTGCGACATCTGGGTCGGGACACAGGCGCCGACCATCACGCAAGCTCTGGTGGTCGAACTCACCGGCTTGCCGAAGGATGCGATCAAAATTCACAATCATCTGATTGGCGGTGGCTTCGGCCGGAGGCTGGAGGCCGATGGCACCGTGCTTGCCGTCAAGATCGCCAAGCACGTCGACGGCCCGGTCAAGGTGATCTGGAGTCGCGAGGAAGACATTCAGCACGACATGTATCGGCCCTACTATCTCGATCGGCTGTCGGCCGGTCTTGACGTCGCCGGCAGGCCGGTTGCCTGGACACACCGGATCGCCGGCTCCTCGATCTTCGCTCGCTATTATCCCCCATATATCAAGGATGGGCTGGACCCTGATGCGGTCGAAGCGGCTGCCGAGCCGCCCTATGCGCTGCCCAACATCCATGTCGACTATGTCCAAGTCGAGCCTCGCGGCGTCAAGACGTCCTGGTGGCGCGGCGTCGGACCGACTCACAACGTGTTTGTGGTCGAAAGCTTCATGGATGAGCTCGCCCATGCCGCAAAGCGGGATCCGGTTGCTTATCGAAAGGAATTGCTTAGCCACAATCCGCGCGCGCTTGCCGTATTGTCGCTTGCCGCAGAGAAAGCCGGCTGGGGATCACCACTTCCTCCGCGGCACGGCCGCGGGATTTCGGTCCAATTCGCGTACGGAAGTTACGTCTCGCAGGTCGCCGAGGTCGAAGTGGCGGCCGATGGCTCTGTCAAAGTCAAGCGGATCATCTGCGCACTTGATTGCGGCATGCACGTCAACCCAGACACGATCGAAGCCCAGATCCAGGGTGGAACACTTTTCGGACTGACCGCCGCACTTCATGGCTCGATCACCTTCAAGGATGGGCGGGTCGAGCAGAGCAACTTCGACAGCTATCTACCGATGCGCATCGACGAGGTACCGGAGGTGGAGACGTATTTGATCAAGAACGCGGAGGCTCCGGGTGGCGTTGGTGAGGCTCCGACGGCCATCGTCAGTGCTGCGGTGACCAATGCGATCTTTGCCGCTACCGGCAAACGTGTTCGCAGCCTGCCGATCGATACGGATTCGCTTAAGTCGTCGTCCTAGTCCTTGCTCGTCATCACCGCGCCGCAGCGTTTCGGCTAGCCCGTAGCTGCGCTCCGCAATGCGGCGTCGAACACCCTCGTTCCGGTCGACTGCCTCGATCTGAAGGTGGTTCAGGTTGGACCTGCAAGAGTTTCACTTCCCTACCAGGACGTTCTGATCATGATTGCTCTATCGATTCCGGGACGACGATCGGTCAACGGCGCGCGCGAGTAGGGCGACACCGTCGCTGGAGAACAGACTTCAAAGCACGACTGGCGCCATTAGCCAGACAGTAGAGGGCCACTACGGTCATGCACACGAAAGCGGTTCTAGCGCAGGCTGTCGTCGGGCAGAACGCCTTTCCGCCCGCGCGCTCGACTGTCAAATTGTCTGCAACAGACCTCAACAACCTGATGCAGGACCTCGACATCGACGTCATCGCGCTGACCGAGCTTCTGGTGCCCCGCAGCCATCGAGTCGAGATGGGAATGATCGACGCACCCGGGATCCACTACAACTTGAGTGGCGTCGGACACATCTCGATCAACGGCGGACCAAAGATACAGTTGAGCCCTCACTCTGTCTCTTATACACAT
>NZ_JADFUD010000137.1:0-3865 GCF_054820065.1 Bradyrhizobium sp. UFLA06-06 | reverse complement strand
TCTTCACGTCGGGGCGATTCGCCGCGCAATCATTCGCCCGTGTCATCAAACCGTCGCATGGCACGCCCGTCGATATCTGGTGGCTGTACCGGGTGCGCTCCGGCGAAGCCCGCTTCGAGACCGCAGACCGGCGGATTCACGCCGGGCCGGGCGCCATGTTCCTGATCTCGCTCGATGAGGATTTCCGCGGCAGCATCACGGACTATGACGGCCTGGTGCTGGGCTTGCCGCGCCAGTCGTTCGCCGATGTGGCCGATCGGCTCGACGGTGTCTGCAATATTCTACTCGAAGGCAATCTGATCGAATTGTTGGCCGATTATTTCGACCGCCTCGAAACGCGCATCACCTTCATGTCCTCGGAGGAGTTGAGGCAGGCGGGGCGGGCGACCGCGCAGATGATCGCCGCGTGCATCCAGCTCTCCTCGGATCGACTGGAGCAGGCGCGCGGCGCCATCGAGTCGGTGCTGTTCGAGCGTGCGCGTCTTTATATAGAGTCGCATCTCGCCGACTTCGACCTGACGCCGGACCGCATTGCGCAGCAATTGCGGATCTCGCGTTCTGCCCTCTACCGTGCATTCGAGAGCGTCGGCGGCGTTGCCGGCTACATCCTGCGCAAGCGGCTGCGCGCGGCGCATGCTGAACTTGTCTCGTCCGCCGAGAGGCAGGTGCAGGAGATCGCCTATCGCCACGGCTTCAAGCTGGCGTCCGATTTCACCCGCGCCTTCCGCCGCGAATTCGGCGTCAGCCCGCGCGAGATGCGCGAACGCATGCGCCGCCGATCAACTACCGGTTGAGGTGTATGAAAACAACTCATGGTGCATCGAGCGAATCCTTCAACTTGTGAGACGATCTGCGTGTTATTTGGACGGCCTGCTGAGTGACGCTGGCAAAATTGTGTCTATCATTTTGCAACATGACGACTCGGGGCACATTGATGGGGCAGTCGAGCGAGCGCTGGGTGGCAAGATGCGCTCGTTGAATTCGACACATCGTTGGCCAGGACGGGACGATGATCGTGTGCACGATCATCGTTATTTTTTCGCGCGTGCGGCCGGCGGGCCCGCGCGTCGGCCCGGTCCATGGCGCGTCGCCTCCGGCGTCTGGACCAGATGTCGCGAAAGGGGCGCACCATGGCTGTCGCACACAACTCAACAAAATCGCTGAAGCGTCGAGGGCGCGCCGGCTTCGTCCGGAGCTGGGTCGCATCGGGCGATGCGGGCAGCACTTCGCTGCGGCGACGGCTGCTGGCCGTGCTGCGTCAGGCGCACCGTGTCCTTGGCGTGAAGCGGGATCGCTTAAGCCTCGGGTCACTGGGAATCGGCGGGTCGGCCGTCGCGACGGCACTCGCGTTAGCCGTCGCGGTGCTGACCGCCTCGGCCGCGAGCGCGGGAAGCGTGCAGCTCGGTGGTGGAAGTGCGACCGGCACCGATTCCGTAGCGATCGATACCAATTCGTCAGCCAGCGGCCTGCGCGCCATCGCGATCGGAAGTGGAGCAAACGCGGCCGGCTTGGATGCCGTTGCCCAGGGCACCGGCACCAGCGCGGGCGCCCAGAACGCCATCGCGATCGGTTTTCAGTCGATCGCTTCACAGCTAAATTCGCTCTATCTCGGCTCGCGCACGGCCGCGGGAACCGGTGCGCTTGCTACGAGTGCCATCGGCATCGGCACGGACGTGACAGCATCTCAGGTCGACGCGATTGCGGTTGGGCGTTCATCCGTTGCGTCAGCGCAGTACTCGGTGGCTCTTGGCCTGAACGCGAAGGCGACGGGCACTGGCGGCGCGATGGCGCTGGGCCAGGGCACGGTCTCGAGTGGCGTCAACTCGGTCGCGCTCGGCGTTCAAGCCATCGCCACAGGCGCCGGCACCAGCGCCTTGGGCACCTTCGCCAATGCCACCGGAGGCAATGCTACCGCGGTCGGCGTCAGCTCCTTGGCGAGCGGCAACTATTCGTGGGCCGGAGGCTGGGCATCCGTTGCCTCGGCGGACAGTGCGACTGCGCTTGGCAAGCAGGCGACCGCGTCGGGGATCAACTCATTCGCCGGAGGCAGCTCCAGCAACGCAGCCGCAGATTTTGCCGTGGCTGTGGGCAATCAAGCGCAGGCGCTCAGCACCGGGGGCTCGGTCGCGATCGGGTCGGGCGCGGTCGTCAACAGTGCAGCGACGGGCGGCATCGCGATCGGCAACAACGCGGCCTCCGCCGGCATCAATTCGCTCGCGACCGGCGTTGGGGCCAGTGCCGCCGGCACAAGTTCGCTGGCGATCGGCACTGCCTCAAATGCGAGTGCCGCCGCCAGCACTGCGGTTGGCAACACAGCCGTTGCCAGCGGCCAAAACGCCTCCTCATTCGGGTCTGGAGCGCACGCGACAGGAGACAATTCTCTTGCGGCCGGCGTCAGCGCCAGCGCCAGCGGAATCGCCAGTACCGCACTCGGCATCGGCGCCAATGCGTCGGCCACGAGCGCCATCGCCGTCGGCAACAATGCCGCGGCCAGTTCCGCCAATGCTGTCGCCGTGGGCACCAATGCGACGGCTTCCGGCGGGCAGGCCGTGTCCATCGGCGCGAACAACACCGCCTTTGGCAACGGCGCCGTGGCGATCGGCGATCCCAGCTATGCCAGCGGCACCGGCGCCTTCACCGGCGGCGCGAACAATATCGCCAACAGTGACGGCACCGCCACCGCCACCGCCGCCAACCAGGCCAACGGCGCGGTTGCGATCGGCAACAACAACAAGGCGATCGGGCAGGGCTCGGTCGCGCTCGGCAACGGCTCCACGGCGGGCGCCGCCGGTCTTGCGGGCAATGTCGCACTGGGCAACGGCGCCACCGCGGCGGCAAGCTCCGGCGATGTCGCGCTCGGCTCCGGAAGCGTCACCGCTGCCGCCGTCAACACGCCGAACACGGTGATCAACGGCACCACCTACAGCTTCGCGGGGACGACGGCGACCTCGACCGTCAGCGTCGGCGCGCTCGGCGCCGAGCGCACCATCACCAATGTCGCGGCGGGTCGGATCAGCAACTCTTCGACGGATGCGATCAACGGCTCGCAGCTCTGGGCCACCAACCAGGCGGTCGACGGCCTCGCCACCACCGTCAACAACATCAACACCGGCGGCGGCATCAAGTATTTCCACGCCAATTCGACGCTGGCGGATTCCTCCGCGGTGGGCACCGATTCGGTTGCGATCGGACCGGTGTCGACCGCAACCGGCGGCGGCTCGGTGTCGATCGGCAACGGCGCCAACGCCGCCAACGCCAACGACATCGCGCTCGGCTCGGGCAGCCAGACCGGCGCGGCGGTTCAAACCGCCAGCATCGTCATTGGCGGCAACACCTACAGCTTCGCCGGAACGACACCGACCTCGACGGTCAGCGTCGGCTCGGTCGGCAATGAGCGCACCATCACCAATGTCGCGGCGGGGCGGGTCAGCAACGGCTCGACCGATGCGATCAATGGCTCGCAGCTGTTCGCCGCCACCTCGGCGATCGACAGCCTCTCGACCGTCGTCAGCAACGGCCTGCCGCACTACTATGCCGTCAACGACGGTGGCACCCAGCAGGCCAACTACACCAATAACGGTGCGACCGGGACCAACTCGATGGCGGCGGGCGTTGCCGCCTCGGCAACTGCGACGAACTCCACTGCACTCGGCTTCAACACCCAGGCATCGGTGGATGGCGGCGTCGCGATCGGCTCGGGGTCGATCTCCAACCGCGCGCTCGCGCCGGCGTCCGGCACGATCGGCGGCACCATCATTCCCTACAACACCACCGACCTCGCGCTGCTCGGCGCGGTGTCGGTCGGCAACGCGACGAGCTACCGGCAGATCACCAATGTGGCCGACGGCACCCAAGACAGCGACGC
>NZ_JADFUD010000136.1:0-4055 GCF_054820065.1 Bradyrhizobium sp. UFLA06-06 | reverse complement strand
ATGTGCATGCATTTCCGTCCCTTGCACGATCGCGTGCTCGTGCGACGTCTCGACGCCGAAGAGAAAACCGCCGGCGGCATCATCATTCCAGACACAGCAAAGGAGAAGCCGCAGCAAGGCGAGATCGTCGCCACTGGCCCCGGTGCACGCAACGAACAAGGCCAGCTCATTCAACTCGACGTCAAGCCCGGTGACCACGTCCTGTTCGGAAAGTGGTCCGGTACAGAGGTCAAGATCGACGGCGAGGAATTCCTGATCATGAAGGAGAGCGACCTTCTGGGTGTCATCGACAAGGCAGGCGCCGTCAAGAAGGCAGCGTAGGGCGCTGACAGTCATAAGAGGAAAGCTGACAGTCATAAGAGGAAAGGAGAGATCAAAATGGCTGCCAAGGACGTAAAGTTCGCAACCGAGGCCCGAGAGCGCATGCTGCGGGGCGTCGACACTCTGGCAAACGCGGTGAAGGTCACACTCGGTCCGAAGGGGCGTAACGTCGTGATCGAGAAATCGTTCGGTGCGCCGCGCATCACCAAAGATGGCGTAACCGTCGCCAAAGAGATCGAACTGGAAGACAAGTTCGAGAACATGGGCGCGCAGATGGTGCGCGAGGTCGCCTCAAAGACGAGCGATGCAGCCGGCGACGGGACCACGACGGCGACCGTGCTCGCTCAGGCCATCTTCAAGGAAGGCAGCAAATCCGTCGCCGCCGGCATGAACCCGATGGACCTGAAGCGGGGGATTAATCTCGCTGTCGAGGCCATCGTGACCGATCTGAAATCCCACGCCAAGAAAATCACCGCCAATGACGAGATCGCCCAGGTCGGCACAATCTCCGCCAATGGTGATACCGAGATCGGCCGCTTCCTGGCCGACGCCATGAACAAGGTCGGCAATGAAGGCGTGATCACCGTCGAGGAGGCCAAGAGCCTGCATACCGAGCTCGAAGTGGTCGAGGGCATGCAGTTCGACCGCGGCTACATCTCGCCCTACTTCGTCACGAACCCCGAGAAGATGCGCGTCGAACTTGAGGATCCCTACGTTCTGATTCACGAGAAGAAGCTGTCCGGCTTGCAGACCATGCTGCCGCTGTTGGAGCAGGTCGTCCAGTCCGGTAAGCCGCTCCTGATCATCGCGGAGGACATCGAAGGTGAAGCGCTTGCGACATTGGTCGTCAATAGACTGCGCGGCGGACTGAAGGTCGCGGCCGTCAAGGCACCTGGCTTCGGCGATCGTCGCAAGGCCATGCTGGAGGACATCGCGATCCTGACCGGCGGCAATGTCATCAGCGAGGACCTCGGCATCAAGCTGGAAAACGTCACAGTGAAGATGCTCGGGCGCGCCAAGAAGGTCGTCATTGACAAGGACAACACCACCATTGTCGAGGGCGCGGGCGCCAAGAAGGATATCGAGGCGCGCGCCCAGCAAATCAGGCTCCAGATCGAGGAGACGACCTCCGACTATGATCGCGAAAAGCTGCAAGAGCGCCTCGCCAAGCTCGCCGGAGGCGTCGCAGTGATCCGTGTGGGTGGTGCGACGGAGGTCGAAGTCAAGGAACGCAAAGACCGTGTCGACGACGCGATGCATGCTACTCGAGCGGCGGTGGAGGAGGGGATTCTCCCCGGAGGCGGGGTTGCCCTCCTGCGTGCCCTCGAAGCGCTCAACGGCATCAAGACCGCGAACGCCGACCAGAAGGCCGGCATCGACATCGTTCGTCGCGCCATCCGGATGCCGGCTCGGCAGATCGTGCAGAACGCCGGCGAAGACGGCTCACTGGTTGTTGGCAAGCTTCTGGAGCACCAGAGTTACAATTGGGGCTTCAACGCGGCAACTGGCGAGTACGAGGATCTGGTGAAAGCCGGTGTGATCGATCCCGCAAAGGTCGTGCGCACCGCCTTGCAGGACGCTGCGTCGGTGGCCTCGCTGCTGATCACCACCGAGGCACTCGTGGCCGAGAAGCCGAAGAAGGCTGAATCCGCTCCGGCAGCTCCCGCCATGGACTTCTGAACAAGAGAGCCCGGCCGATCAAGGCCGGGCTCTACCAGTGAGAGGAGAGAAGATCGCTTCCAAAACGGAGTCTCCCATGAACAAGTCTAATCGTCGTCGGCTCAGGATGAGGCAGGACGCGATCCACCGGTTCATGTTCTACCTGAGCTTTGTCACCATTGCCTGGATCTGTTTTCGAACGATGGGAGGAGTATAGATGCTGAGCCATCACCATACGTTCTCCGCCCGGACGGAGACCAACCGCAGTTTGCGGCGACGCCTGCTCGCTCTGGTAATGGGCAGCGGAATGTCCCTGACCGCCTTCGGTGCTTACGGCGTGGAAAGCCCGCGGGGAGCCGAGGCTACACAGGGTGCGTTCACTGGACTACCACTGCCGCCAATCCCGTATCTCGACACGATGCCGTGGCTGAAGTGGCAGCCTGCGGCGGCAACGATGAAGATCGACATCTTGCTGCCGCCGACCTCCGCGCCGCCCGGCATCTGGCCGCAGCCGTCGCCCCATCCCGCGGGACCGTTGGCAGCAAGCTGAACGTCAGTGAGCGGCCCGCGAAGGCCGCTCCCTACCTTACGCAATCTGGTCAAGAGCGAGCGACGATCATGTCGGGACCGAATTCGGCGAAGCATTTTCGGTGCAGGAGCTCCGATGCAACCTCAAGCGCAGCACTTGAGCTTAGCGTCCGCGACTTCCTCATCCGAGGCCGTCTGAAGGTGATCGGTCACTACGAGCGCCTGCTCTCAACGGCGAGAAGCGAGCAAGAGCGCAGCTCTATCAAGCCCGGATTGAGCGAGAGCCGCAAGTAATGGATGATTTACGCCAGAGTGCTCTTCCGGATCGCGTGGCCGCCTAGTCACTGAGCCGCCAAGGGAGCCTCTTGAAGAAAAATGCGCATGCCCCTCTTGAACTCACGGACGTTAGTTCTAGTTCGTTTCTCGACCGCGACTGCGGTGTGTCGAGCGCCAGGCCGGGCTCGGCACGAGGTACTGGATCGGGGTGTTCGACCATAACCGAACTCCCATCCTGCCTTGCTTCGTATCCATATTGCTCTTTGGAGGACTTGGCTATGAGGACACTTGATTTTACGCCCCTGTGGCGCACCAGCGTCGGCTTCGATCACTCGGCTGGCCTCATCGACGGCATGTCGCGCCGGCCGAATGAGGATAGCTATCCGCCATACAATATCGAGCGGTCCGGTGAGGATCACTATCGAATCACGCTGGCCGTGGCAGGTTTCGGCGCTAGTGACATCTCCGTGACGGCGGAGCAAAATGCGCTCACGATCGAAGGCAAGAAGTCCGACGGGGCTGCGCGCCGGTATCTCTACCAAGGTATTCCGGCGCGACCGTTCCGGAAAGTCTTCAGTCTGGCCGAGTACGTCCAGGTCAAGCAGGCATCCTTCCGGGACGGTCTCTTGACCATTGATCTCGTTCGAGAGATTCCGGAGGCGATGAAGCCGCGCAAGATCCAGATCGGAAGTGGAGCAGTTGCTTCGTCTCAGATTGAGCGGAAGAAGGCCGCTTAATAGCCTCGATCCAGGGACGGGCGATTCTCAACGGAAGTCGCTCTCTGTCCTATCTCATCTCAGGGTGGCGACATCGACTACGCCGCCACCTCAATCTCGAGCACCATCCCTTGGAAAGGAGTGAATAGGGAGGCGAGCCATGACTAACGTAAAAATCGACGGCGGTGGTCTGCACCCATTTTTCCACCCCGCCGCTCACTACGTTTCTCCGGCGGAAGTCCTGAATGACATGGAGCTCTCGACGCCTGAGAAGCGGATCATCCTGTCCTCGTGGGCGTCGGACATGTACGCCGTGGAATCCTGTCCCGACCTGCGGGAGGTCCCCGGAACGGGCCACGCTGTGAAGTTGGCGGACATACTGGCAGCGTTGCGCCAACTCGACGGAGACGGCGATGACGATCCGCCCCGTGGCGGTGGCGTCCCCATGCGGCTGCGGCGGCTCTGGGCTGCCGCCGCTCAGCGGAGGGCGCTGTGATGGTCACGGAAGCCGTTCTAGCGATCGTGCTGCTTGGCCATGCCGCAGCAGCCTGGGCA
>NZ_JADFUD010000135.1:0-4059 GCF_054820065.1 Bradyrhizobium sp. UFLA06-06 | reverse complement strand
GGTGATGAGTATGTAGAACCCAGTCGACTCGTTCGATACCGATAGCGGTAAGATGCGGCATAATAGCGCCGGATCCTGTATCGATGAGCAGGCACTCCGTTCCACTTTTCAGAACGTAAACGTTACAAGTGTCTCTAAACTCCCAAAGGTTTTTGGAGCGCTGGATTAGATGCATTTGATTCCCTTAGCAAGCGTTGGCGGCGTGCAGTCTGAAAAGAGACTACCTTTACAGGCTGGGTCTTTTAAGCGGAATATTGGTACGTTTCGTGCCACAAATTCGGATTCCTCAAGGCTCACGGCAAGCAATTTCCAACCATCAAGCCATCCGCTGCGCGTTAGGAATACCCTCGAGTTCAAGCGCCTACGATTGGCGTCGCCGAGGCCGACAGTGCGGCTTCCGATCGGGCTGCTGAGCCGTCCGTGAAAAAAAATGTCCAGTCATTGAGCAGGAGTCGTTTTTTGGAGCGGAGCGAGGTTTGGGATGCAAGCATTTTTGGGTCACTGGCAGCGAGACCACGGTTCTTCGGACACTGACCGCATCGACGGCGATACGCGTCTTGAGCAATCCACGCTACGCCGGCGCCTACGCCCATGGACGCCGGCGCTATCGACGAACCATCGACGGCAAAACGACTCTGCAGCGGCGTGACCACGATGACTGGCTGGCTTGTATCCCGGATGCCTATCCCGGCTACATCACCTGGGAGCAATTCCAGGAGAATCTCAAAATTCTCAAGACCAACGGTCGAGGATATGACCTGGCGCGCGCATCGCCTCCTCGGGAAGGTACGGCACTGCTGCATGGATGGGCGGTGTGCGGGCGATGCGGTAAACACTTCCGCATCCGTTACGCTGCCCGACGGGGACGGCTGGATGCCTGGTACGTCTGTGATCGCGCTCACGGCTATCATGGGTCAATCGCCGGGCCTCCGATCGATAAAGACATCGGCTGATTGCCGAACAAATGACGCCGGCCGCCCCCGAGTTGACGCTCGAGATCCGCAGGGAGATCGAAGCCAGGTATGAGGAAGCAGACCGGCTGCGCTGTCGCTCGATCGAACGGGCCCAAATCGAAGCGGATCTCGCCCAGCGCCGCTTCATGCTGGTCGACCCTAATAATCGTCTCGTCGCCGACACGCTCGAAGGTGAATGGAACAACAAGCTCCGCGTGTTGGCAAAAGCCCGCGATGATCGAGAGCGCGCACGAGAGCAGGATCAGCTCGTCCTCGATGAAGCTGTCCGCGAGCGGCTGATCGCGATGACGGTAGACTTCGGTAAGCTTTGGGCAGATCCAGGCACGCCGGACCGTGAACGCAAACGGCTGCTCGCCCACATCAATGAGGATGTCACCCTCATCAAGATGCCGGCGGAACGAACCACCAAAATTCACGTCCGCTTCAAGGGTGGCAAAATCCAAACGCTTACCACCATGAGCCCAAAATCTTCCGCGCAGCAGGTCAAGACGCAACGCGGTATCGTCGAGTTGGTCGACAAGCTCCTCGACACACACATTTATTCAGAGATCGCCGAACTCCTCAACCAGCAAGGATATCGCCCGGGAGGATCAGCGCGGCGCGGCCGCCACGACGCCCGCTTCACGGCTTTGCACGTCGCGTATCTCGTCCATCGCTATGGCTTACGCTCGCGCTATGACAGATTGCGAGATTGCGGAATGCTGACAAAACGGGAAGCCGCGGCGCGCCTCAACATCCACGAAACGACCCTCGCCAGGTGGGCTGAACATGGACTTCTCACCAGGCACGCCTACAATGCGCACTATTGCCTATACGAGATTCCCGCATCGAACCTGCCGCGCAAGCAATGCAGTCGATGGAATCGACTTGTCGATCGAGCCGCAGCCAAGCTCGATCTCGATCATTCTGACCTTTGCACGCGGGCCAGGGGGCGAAGACGGCTGCGGCGCCCACGGCGATGCCGGAGCCGGCGGCGAGAAGTAATCTCCATAGGGACAAGAGCCGGTACAGTACAGCCTTGCTGCCTAGGCTGCCCTGGCGCGCCTGCCGACGCCAGGTGAACAGCAGGCTTTGTGCCAATCCATACCGACGCGCAACGCCGCAGACGGTCTCCCCGACTTGCAGCTCGGCACCGAAAACCTTGACCTGATTCGCCGCACGACCTTAAGGCTAGACTTAAGGTCATATTTCTCAAGCAGTCCGCCGAACCGCACAAGGCCGCCTCCGCCGGAGCGATACACTTGTCGCCCCGAATCACAAGCATGTTCTCGCGGTGACACGGCCGGCTGGCCCGTCACTCAGGCGTTTACGCCTGCCCGCATTGTCGGATCTTCGACAATGTTGGACATGAGACAGAGCGCGCTGCCACAGTAATCGTATTGTTCTGACGTGATTTTCTCCTTTGGCACGACGCATGCTAGGCTATCCGCAAACGCGCTGCGCGGAGTTGAAATCATCGCCGAACATGCGCAGGGGGCATAGCATGAGAGTCCCGGCCAAACTGCCGTCCAATCGACGCTTCGGCCTCACATTCTGCGCCGTATTTCTTGCGTTGGGCGCATACGCGGCCATCAAGGGACGCGTCGCTGCTGCTTACGTGTCGCTCTTTGCGATCAGTGTCGCATTCGGCGGCATAGCATTGACCTTTCCGCGGATTCTCGCGCCGCTTAACCTACTCTGGTTCTACTTCGGCGAGTTGCTAGGACGGATAGTCAGCCCGCTGGTTCTGGGTATCATCTATTTCGGGCTTCTAGCACCGATCGCTTTTGTCGCTCGCTTGCTTGGGCGCGACGAGCTTCATTTGAAGCGACGGCCGGCCGCAAGCTACTGGATCAGTCGTAACCCGCCAGGTCCGACAGGTCAGTCCTTCACAAACCAGTTCTGAGGCGCAGATGTATCTCTTCATCACGGAACTCTGGGCTTTCATGCGAGTTCGCAAAAAGATGTGGCTCGCACCCCTAATTGTTCTCATGGTTGTCATAGCCGCTCTGCTCGTTCTGGCACAAGGCTCTGTCATTTCTCCGTTTGTTTACGCGCTGTTTTGACCGATGAATATCCTGGGCATCTCAGCTTACTACCATGACTCTGCCGCTTGTCTCGTTTCGGACGGCGAACTAGTAGCTGCCGCGCAAGAAGAGCGCTTTACGCGAAATAAACACGATCCAGGCTTTCCTGCCTATGCGGCTCGTTACTGCCTCAGCGCCCGAGGGCTATGTCCAGCCGACGTCGACTATGTAGTCTTCTACGACAAACCATTTAGCAAATTCGAACGGATCTTTGAAACCTATTTAGCTTTCGCGCCAAAGGGATTTAAGAGCTTCGCAATGTCGATGCCGGTGTGGCTAAGGGACAAGCTGTTTCAAAGAAGGCTAATTTCGGAGGCGTTGAGCGAACACCTTGCGAGTGATCTTGATTGGTCGAGTCGACTCCGCTTTTCGGAGCATCATCTCAGCCACGCCGCGTCCGCGTTCTTCCCATCGCCATTTAACGAAGCCGCAGTGTTAACGATGGATGGTGTCGGAGAGTGGACGACAACCTCTCTTGCGATCGGTAAGGGAAAGGAACTATCGGTCTACAGGGAGATCCACTTTCCGCACTCTCTTGGTCTACTGTACTCGGCGTTCACCTACTACACCGGTTTCAAGGTGAACTCCGGTGAGTACAAGGTAATGGGACTGGCGCCCTACGGCGAGGCTAAGTATGTGCATCTGATAAAGGAGCACCTGATCGACATCAAAGAGGACGGGTCATTCCACCTGGACATGAGCTTCTTTGATTACTGTACCGGGCTAACGATGACCAATGGTCGGTTCGACGCACTATTCGGTGGTCCGGCCCGACGCCCGGAAAGTCGGTTGACGCAGAGGGAGATGGATCTAGCGGCCTCCATTCAGGCCGTTACTGAGGAGGTCGTCCTAAAGCTTGCAAGAGAAATCCGGACCACAACCGGGCAGAGAAATCTCTGCCTTGCAGGAGGCGTGGCACTTAATTGTGTTGCGAACGGAAAGCTCTTGCGAGAAACACTCTTCGACAACATCTGGATTCAGCCGGCCGCCGGCGACGCGGGCGGCGCAGTGGGCGCCGC
>NZ_JADFUD010000134.1:0-4831 GCF_054820065.1 Bradyrhizobium sp. UFLA06-06 | reverse complement strand
CGCACAGTTCAGGAACTGAGAAAGATGGGATTGCTCGATTGGCGCGGACAAATCGCCTACGTGCTTCGGCGCGAGGAACTTGAAACGGTGGCCGAGTTCAGCGCCGATTATCTCCATGCGCTAAAAGTCCCAATTCCGCACGGGATCATAACGGCTGCCGAGTGAAGTTGAACGCCTGCATTTCGCCGAGACCGACGAATCAAACCACCCGAGGGACGAACTGAACGACCGGAGTTCGGTTTGCTAGCTCTCGCGTCTCTGCCCCCGAGCCCCGATAGCGATTCCCGGCGCTTGTGAAAACGTCCAGTGCCGGCGTCGCTGGTTCGGTCGGAGAAGCGGCTGCGAAACCTAGTCGGAGGGCCCATCGTGCTTTCTGACGGATTGACTCGGTGTTCTCTTTTCGTTCTTATGGCGGCTCACCGAAGTTTCAGAGCGAACCAAATGCCCACCCTCGAATTCCTCCGTTCGGAGATCGAGCGCATGCGCGTGCAGGTCAGCCGCCAGCGCAAGGAAATCCTCCAACTCCAGAGAGCCGGCATCCCGACCAGCTCAGCCGAGGCGCTGCTTCAGCGCATGCTCGACAAGATCGATACCCTTTGTGCCGACAGGGACCGGATGAAGGCTCAGCTGCCGAAGCCGAACGGACGCGTACTCGGAGGCCGGAAATGGTGAGCGAGCGCCCGCAGTGGTTCGACGATTGGAAAAATCCACCGCCGTTCGTCAAAGCCCTGAACGAAGTCCGGCAGCTCTCTTGCCGGGAAGGCTGGTGCTATCACCACATCCAGGCCATCCAGGTCGCCATCGACCAGTACGCCGAAGCCGCTCTCGGCAATCGCGAATTCTTTCTGAACCGGCCGTACAGCATCGGCCCAGCAGGAAGAGCGATGTCTCGTAAGGAAATGGGACCCTCGCAAAGCTAAAAGGGGCCGCGTCACGCGAACGGCCCCTACCGGAAATGCTGAAAAAATCGACCTTAATGAAAAAAGCTCCAGCACCCGCAATATGTCCTGCGAGCGCTGAAAGCAGATTCCGTAAAAACACGGATACGAGCGGGCAAGGGAAAGGAACGCCACAGCCACGCCAGCGTTTGCAAGGCGTGGAAGCAGTAACTGTGTACACTGTCCGTCGTTGGATCCCAGCGGCGGGCTTTTTGTGAGTTGAGTTCTTTGTCCAAGCGTATCGAGATGCCAGGGTTCATTAAGCCCCAGCTCGCGACCCTGCGGAGCAAGGCTCCATCAGGAGACAAGTGGATTCACGAGATCAAATATGACGGCTACCGCATCCAATTTCACCTCGATCGCGGCAAGGCCAAAGCGTTCACTCGCAACGGCCTGAACTGGATCAAAAGATTCTCCGTCATTGCCGGTGCGTTTGACATTCCCGGAAAGGCAATCATCGACGGCGAGGTTGTTGTCGTCCATGAGGGTCGGACCAACTTCTCCGAGCTGCAAGCAGAACTCGCCAGAAGCGACCAGGACCGCTTGCTGTACTACGCCTTCGATCTCCTGTGGCTCGACGGGCAAGACTTGCGCAAGCGGCCGCAGATTGAGCGCAAGGCGATGCTGCGAGGACTGTTCGATTCCTATCAGCTTGAGCCACCCGTACTTTTTAGCGAGCACCTGATTGGCGATGGCCAGCAGCTGTTTGAGCATGCGCGCAAGCTCAAGTACGAGGGCATCATTTCGAAAAACGCGGATGCGCCCTACCGCTCGGAGAGAACTGACGCCTGGGTGAAGGTGAAGACGGTGCAGCGCGAGAAGTTTCCCGTCGTCGGCTTCATCAAGGATCCGACGGGCATTGCAGCGCTGTACCTGGCCAAGCAGCAGGGCAAGGAGCTGGTCTACATGGGCAAGGTCGGCACCGGCTGGTCGCGGACCGTATCCAGCCAAATCCGAAAGCAGCTCGATACAGTCGTGAGCCCGAAGTCCAAGCTCACCAAGCCAGTTGGGAAACCGAAGGCTACCTGGGTTGAACCATCGTTCGTCGCCGACATCGAATATCGCGACGTCACGTCAGAAGGGCTGCTACGAGCAAGTTCGTTCAAGGGCCTGTCGAGGAAGTAGGAACGCAAGAAGGTCCCGCTCGTTGAGGATTAGGAGAAGTCCGATGAACAAGCGGATTGATGAAGCCGTAGCGGCCCGTGCCTACCAGCTCTGGGAAAAGGCCGGCAAACCCGAAGGACGAGATGAGGAGTTCTGGCACTTGGCCGAGCAGGAATTGATCAACGAGGATAAAAGCTCTCCGCTGCGAACCCCCGACACGCTGTGACCAACCCGAATTGTCCAATTTGTCATGGTCTCGGCTGGGTTTGCGAGAACCATCCGCACCTTGCTTGGACCGATGATCCCACCGGCTGCATGTGCGGCGCCGGCACGCGATGCGAATGCAACCGCTCCGCAAATATCGATGCAGGCATTGAGGAGCCGGATGTGAGCGGGGTGCTCATCGAGATCCCGCCCAGCAAGGGCTAGCGTTGGCCTCGCTTGGTCGTCTTCTTCCGCCGATTATATGGAGAGCGGTTGGTGGGCTTTAGCGAGATGCCCTCGCGCTGTGCCTTGCTGGCGATCGAGCCGGGTGGGCGCTCCATCTTCAGGCTGATGACCCCGGTGGGCGTGTTTGCTTTCGCCAGTGACCGAAGCTGCTTCACCTCCTTCTCAGTCCACGGCTGACGCGAGCGCTGCTTGTATTTTGGGTTAGATTTGCGTGGGCCCTTTCTGCCAATAGGCGAGCCAGGTCGTTTCCATGCTGCTTGTGCCATGAATGTACCTCCGTCCCCTGAACGCTCAAATCATCTAGCCAGTTCCTACAGGAACGCGACGACCGGGATTCCGTTAATAAGAAAGGACAAGCTGCATTCGCCAGCCGCCAATGCCGGACATGGGTTTGGCATTCGGACGAGGAGATTCGCGAGATCATCGAAAGCTGTCCGAAAAGAGCGGAGACTGAGCTATGACCAGAGAGCAGGAAGTCAGCGCAGAATGCGCTAGAGAAGCTCGCAAGCAAGCGGAGCTTCTCCCGCCAGGTCCAGTTCGAGACGCGCTGTTGGAAAAAGCTCGCCAATACGAGTTGCTCCTTCAGGTTCACAATGTAGGCACCCAAGCCAAATAGGGCGCGGTGGCACATCAAAGCGATGCCAAGCCAGTCTGCTGCTAAAGAAAGGCTTGGCAGGGCCCGAAGTATTGCTCCCAACCACCAAGCACCAAAGTCTCCCGGCTTCTAAATATCTCCGTTGGGGCTGATCTGGCATCAGCTGACCACCCCATTCGCAACTGAACGGAGATATGATGACTAGTAAGTCGACCCGCTGGCACGATCCAGCATTCAAAAACTCAAAATCCACAAGCACCCAAGATCGCCTTATCGGCAACTATCCCTCGCATCTTCGTGGGATGGCGACCAACCGGTATGGCGGCAACAACCTTCAACATGAACGCGGACTGCGAGGCGGGACGTATGGGGCGGCAGGTCCCGCTCGCGTCTACACTGAAGAGCAACGTAGGCAATATGAGAGCGATCTACGCCAGCGTGGAGAGCTCTCGTGAACCGCTCACCCTCAGCACCGCGATCGCTCTGGGACGAGCCAGAGGATTCATCCTTTATACCGTTGATCGCACGACCTGCACCGCTAGAACCGCGCAAGACGTATCGCCAACGATATCCAGGTTCGCTGCCAACTGACGTCCTCGAATGGCTTCAATTGAATAAGCCACAAAGCTTCGATGAGCTGATGGACTTACGGAGAGCATTGTACGCGCGCCGGACCACGGGCCAGTATCGAATTCGGTTGGGTGGGCTCACACTGACCGGCGAGCAAAAGATGCTTCTGACAGGCCCGACCAGTGCAGTCCTCATTCTCAGCGACAAGGCACGCCATTTCCTGCTGCGCACA
This sequence comes from Bradyrhizobium sp. UFLA06-06, assembly GCF_054820065.1. Lineage (NCBI taxonomy): Bacteria > Pseudomonadati > Pseudomonadota > Alphaproteobacteria > Hyphomicrobiales > Nitrobacteraceae > Bradyrhizobium > Bradyrhizobium sp. UFLA06-06. The sequence continues at coordinate 942 of NZ_JADFUD010000134.1, read as the reverse complement.
CTCTGCCGATTGCGAAAGTCGGAACGTTGGCCGCCCATCCGGTACTGATGCCAACGTCTCTTTCCGTCAGCCGCGACATTCTGGCGAGCCTAATCAACGCGGTGCCGTTTGAAAATCCGGTAGCTGTAACTCTGACTATGAAGAAGCGTGCGGGAGCGAGAGTCGCAGATGACATTGTCGCATCAGCGAACCTTCGGCTCTTTCGCGTCCGCTTGGAGACCAGAGTGCTGGGTCGTGCAGCGAAGGTACATGGCAAGCGATTGCGTATGGTCTGCGTCTTGGAAATGAGTGCCGACCACCGGCTGCACTATCACTGCATATTTGAGCGCCCCTACCACTACTCTTTTGAGCGTTTCGAGGCGATCATTCGAGGCCAATTGTGTCCGAGGCCATGAAAACCTCGTCTAGCGCTCTGCACGTGGCCTAGTCGACGGCAGTTCATAGCGGATATGTTGGTCATCCGGTCCCGCAATGATTGCAGGCTTAGTGTGGGAGTTCGGTAGAACGAGCGAGGGGATTTCAATGTCAAAGATGGCTGCGCGCAAGCGAAAGGATCGCGCGAGGGATCTCATCGTTGAGATGGAGGCGCTTCGCACGCAACGAAACGAATATGGATCGGTTAGCCTCGCGCGGATAAAAAACTGGACGCTTGCCAGGAAAGTGGCGGCAAGCCTGCTAGCCGACGCGGGGCTGGATATCTCGAATGAACGACACGTGACCGCGTTTCTCGTTCTTGTGGCCGCGCATCTTCACTTAGACTTCCTACCAGGCGCAAAGTCAAAACTGCCCGTCGACAATTTTACGCTGTTGAAGATGGCTTGTCGGGCATGCCGTGTCGATCGGACGCACACGTTCAGTGAAATCTGTATAGCGCGACAATCTGGGTGGGAAGCGCACGACAATCAGGATGGCGAGTCGGTGTCGCGGCGAGGTGATGATTGC
>NZ_JADFUD010000133.1:0-4795 GCF_054820065.1 Bradyrhizobium sp. UFLA06-06 | reverse complement strand
GCTGCTCACGGTCCTCAATGCCATGATGCGAGACCGAAAGCCGTACCTGCAGACCAAACCAACATAACAGTTGCCGGGTCGCGCTTCGCTTGCCCGGGACGACGGCTGAGTGCGCCGAGAGGATCAGCCCTCACTTGCAGGGCTTGGAATCCCTGACGTCGAATTTGTCCAGCGCGCCCGAGATCACGAAATCGTTGTAATCCAGTACCAGCGCGCGAGAGACGCCGTTCTCGTAGAGCTCGAACGACATCGCGTAGACCGGCGTCTGCTCGCCGTCCTTCGCGCGCGCGTCGCTGTCGTAATAGCTCACCGTCACCGGCCAGCGCGTCATGGCCTTCATCGCATTGCTCGCCGTCGACGGATCGGGCGATGACGGCGCGCGGTCACCCGCGATCGGCCGCCCGATCACGGTCAGCGTGTTGTAGATCTTCTCGCCATTGTCGGAGCCGTCATAGACGGTCTGCTCGAGCACCGATTTGCCATCGCGGGCGGCACCGATGATGTGCTGGATCTGCTCGGTCGGGAACACGATCTTGCCGTCGATATTGAACGTCTTCTTCACCGGCTGGGTCAGCTTCACGGTGATATGATCGCCGACCCGCTCGGCGATACCGTCGACCGGCGACGATTCACTGTCGTTCATCCGCGTGTCGATCTTGAAGCGGTAGCTTTTGCCCGACGCGTCCTCCCAGGACGTGGAGCGAAGATCGGACAGCGTCACCTTGCCCTCGCCACTATCGAGCTCGGACACCTGGCGGAATTCGGAGGTATAGCCTTCGCAGGAGTTGCCGGAGAAATTATAGAGGATGCGCCCGCGCGCATCGCTGACCGAGTTGGAGCCGCGCGACTTCACCAGGCTGAGGTCGTAGAGCGCCTGATGCGCGAGGAACGGCCCGCTTGCCGCAGCTATCGCGGACCCCTGAACCAGGCCGGATCCTGCGGCAACGGCGATCGCAAACACCAGGGCACGCGACGGAGTCCGGAACGGCAGGGTCATATGGTTTCCTCAAGGAGGTAGGGATTCGCCACAATAGTGACGGTGGTATTGCGCCGCAACTGGGGCAAGTCTGACAAAATGGCAATGTACGCAGCGAAAATGCCGTCATTTTCGGCAGCTTTCCGTGCGATTCGGCACGTCATGGCCGCGTTGTCCTCACCTTACCGTCGCTTGCAACCGGCGGCATGATGCGCGAAACAATCGAAACAAACTTGGCCCTGACCGCGTTTCAGGCTTCGTGCAATCCAATTTGGGGGACCAAAAAATGGCGGGTACCGTCGAACAGAAACTGGCATCACAGGGCATCACACTTCCCGAGCCGACCTCCCCGGTCGCAAACTATGTCCCCTTCGTCCGCAGCGGAAACCTGCTGTTCGTGTCCGGCCAGATCTGCTTCAACGCCGAAGGCAAGCTGATCGCCAAGGGCAAGCTCGGCGCCGGCGTCACGCTCGAACAGGGCGCCGCCGCCGCGCGCGGCTGCGCAATCAACCTGCTGGCCCAGATCAAGGCCGCGCTCGGCGACCTCGACAAGGTGGTGCGCGTGGTGCGGCTCGGCGGCTTCATCAATTCGGCGCCCGACTTCTTCGACGGGCCGAAGGTGCTGAACGGCGCTTCCGACCTGATGGTCGAGGCATTCGGCGACAAGGGCCGCCATGCCCGCACCACCGTCGGCGTCGCCTCGCTGCCCGCGGACGCCGCGGTCGAAGTCGAAGGCGTGTTCGAAGTCGCCTGATCGATGCGCGCTCCTGATTGGCTGACGAAACGGCCGGTCGCCCATCGCGGCCTGCATGATGCCGCGCGCGGCATCATCGAGAACATGCCGGCCGCGGCCACCGCCGCGGTCGCCGGCAACTTCGCCATCGAGTGCGATATCCAGCTCACCGCCGACGGCGAGGCCATGGTGCATCACGACGATGCGCTCGGCCGCCTCACCGAGGGGGCGGGCCTGCTGGCGACCAAGACGGCGGCCGAGCTGAAGGCCGTCAAGTTCAAGGACACCGCCGAGCAGATGATGACGCTCGGCGATCTCTGCGCACTGGTCGCCGGCCGCGTGCCGCTGGTGGTCGAGGTGAAGAGCCATTTCGACGGCGACCGCAGGCTGGTGCGGCGGATGGCCGAGGTGCTGGCGTCCTATTCCGGCCCGGTGGTCGGCATGTCCTTCGATCCCGACCAGGTGCTGGCGCTGCGCGAGATCATGCCGAACCTGCCGCGCGGCATCACCGCCCAGCGCACCTATGACGACGGCCATTGGGACAAGCTGACGCCGGCGCAGCGCGACAGCATGCTGTACCTGCGGCACGGCTTTACGACCGAGCCGCATTTCGTCGCCTATTGGGTCAACCAGCTGCCGGCGCCGGAGCCGTGGATCGCCCGCAACGTGTTCGGCTGCCCGCTGCTGGCCTGGACCGTCAGAACCGCGGAACAGCGCGAACGCGCGGCGCGCTACGCCGACCAGATGATTTTCGAGGGGTTTGTGCCGGGAACCTGACATGTCCGAGACATGCCCCTTGCAGTCTTGAACTCGTCGCTGCGATGCACGATCTTCGCAGGGGTTGGTCGTCATCGGCGATGGCGGAATGCGGGGCATGATCCGGAAGTGGAGCCAGCTGTTCCGGAAAGATCATGCTCAAACGAGGCACCGGTCTTCATTCTCGATGGCGTCTTCTGAAATCACCCTAGAGGCTGTAGCTGACATCGGCGGCATTCCGGCCGCCGAATGGGACGCCTGCGCCAATCCCAAGGCGAACGCGGACAGCATCCATAACCTCGACACGCTGGCCTCGCCCGGCTCCGCAAACGATTGCCAGACCGCAGCAAGTTCGAGCTATAACCCGTTCGTTTCCCACGCCTTTTTCGCCGCCGCCGAAGCCTCCAATTCGGCCTGCCCGCGGACCGGCTGGGGCCCGCGGCATCTGATCGCGAAGCTCGATGGCCGGATCGTCGGCGTCGTGCCCTGCTATCTGAAATCGCACTCGCAGGGCGAATACGTGTTCGACCGCGGCTGGGCCGAGGCCTATCACCGCGCTGGCGGCAGCTATTACCCGAAGCTTCAGGTGTCCGTCCCCTTCACGCCCGCGACCGGGCCGCGGCTGTTAATCCGCGACGACGTCGACCGCGAGGTGATCGGCTCGGCGCTGGCGCGAGGCCTGCGGGCACTCTGCAACGCCACCGAGGCCTCCTCCGTGCATGTGACGTTCGCCCGCGAGGACGAGGCCAGGTTCCTCGGCGCCCACGGTTTCCTGCAGCGGACCGACCAGCAGTTCCACTGGCACAATGAGGGCTACAAGACCTTCGACGACTTTCTCGGCTCGCTGAACTCGCGCCACCGCAAGGGCATCAAGCGCGAGCGCCGCGAGGCGGTTGCCGCCGGGATCACCATCCACTGGCTGACCGGCGCCGACATCACCGAGGACGCCTGGGATGCGTTCTTCGAGTTCTACATGGAGACCGGCTCGCGCAAGTGGGGCCGGCCGTATCTGACCCGAGAATTCTTCTCGCTGATCGGCGAGACCATGAGCCGGGACGTGCTGCTGGTGATGGCCAAGCGCAACGGACGCTGGATCGCCGGTGCGATCAACTTCATCGGCTCGGACACACTGTTCGGCCGCAACTGGGGCGCGATCGAGCACCACCCGTTCCTGCATTTCGAGGTCTGCTACTACCAGGCGATCGATTTCGCGGTTCAGCGCGGGCTCAAGGTGGTCGAGGCCGGCGCGCAGGGCGAGCACAAGCTGGCGCGCGGCTACCTGCCGCAGACGACCTATTCGGCGCATTTCATCGCCGATCCCGGACTGCGCAGGGCGATCGCCGATTACCTCAAGCGCGAGCGCGACTATGTCGCCGAGGTCGGCCGTGAGCTCGCCGAGGCCGGCCCGTTCCGCAAGACGGTCGACGACGACGCTTGACGTCTCCGCCGCCACCTAGGCAATAAAGCAGCATCATCGAGGAACCGCCGCCATGCCCGCCGCCTACGACAGCAACAACATTTTCGCAAAGATCCTGCGCGGCGAGCTGCCCTGCTACAAGGTCTATGAAGACGAGCACGTGTTCGCGTTCCTCGACATCATGCCGCGCTCGCCGGGGCATACGCTCGTCATTCCCAAGGCCCCTGCCCGCAACATCCTCGACATCAAGCCCGACGACTACGCGCACGTCGCGCGCGCCTCGCACAAGATCGCCGCCGCCGCGATGAAGGCGTTCGAAGCCGACGGCATCACCGTGCAGCAATTCAACGAGCCCGCCGGCGGCCAGGTCGTGTTCCATCTGCACATGCACGTCATGCCGCGCAAGGACGGCGTCGCGCTGCTGCCGCCCGCGAGCCACAAGGAAGATGCCAAGGTGCTGGAGGCGAGCGCGGCAAAGCTGAGCGCGGCGTTGAAGTAGGCCACGGCGCTATTCCGTAGCCCGGATGAAGCGCAGCGCAATCCGGGACTCTCTGCCGTGCAGTAAGAGTGCTGCCCCGGATTTCGCTTCGCTGCATCCGGGCTACGACGTCGCAGATTTTACTCCGTCTCGAAGTCCCCCGCCTGCGGCGGGGCCAGCGGGGTGAACTCGCAGCGGTCGGGCTTGACGTCGATCAGCGGCGTCTCGTCGAGGCAGTCGAGGCCGCGCACCAAAATGACGTTGCCCTCGACACCGACCAGCTTGACGATCGAGGTGCCGATCGGGTTGGGGCGCACCGGCGAGCGCAGCGAGAAGGTGCCGCGGGTGTTGCCGTTGTTCTTCGGGCTTTGCAGCACGATGTCGCGGCGCGACTGGTGCAGCCAGTACAGCACCTCGACTGTCTCTTATACACAT
>NZ_JADFUD010000132.1:0-5027 GCF_054820065.1 Bradyrhizobium sp. UFLA06-06 | reverse complement strand
CTCCAAACATGATGGCGACCTTCGCGGCAAGCCCGATCGCATTCAACTCTTGGGCCACCCTGCTCGGCTCCCTGAGCAAGGCGCTCGACGTGAAGACGCGTGACAGCATCGGCCTCGCGGTTTCCGAGGTGAATGGCTGCGACTACTGCCTGACGGTTCACAGCTTTACGGCCGATCACATGGCCAAGCTGCCGGCCAATGAAATTATTCTGGCCCGGATGGGCCATGCCAGCGACCCGAAGCGGGACGCCGCCATCCAATTTGCGCGCAAGGTCATCGAGACCCGCGGCAAGATCAGTGACGCGGATCTGAAAGGCGTGCGCGATGCCGGCTACACGGATGCGAACGTCATGGAGATCGTCGCGCTGGTGGCAATGTATTCCATGACGAACTTCTTCAACAACGTCTTCGATCCCGAGAAGGACTTTCCAGCCGTAGCGCCCGCTGGGTCGCTCTGAACTCCAGCCTGGTCGCATCGATCATCGCTGAAGGCTATCGGAGCTTTTTATGTGATGCGCGATGCGGCCGGGACTCGAAGTGACGGGGCTGGGCGAAAAGAGTAAAGCATGAAGAGTATCCTTCATATTGATTGCAGCCCGCGGGCGGAATCACACAGCCGGCAGCTCTCGGCGGCGATTGTCGAGAAGCTACTCGAGATCGAGCCCCGGGCGACCATCTGTCGGCGAGATCTTGGCGCCGCCCCATTGCCGCATGCCACGCCTGACTACGCCACGACGCTTTCGACGGCAGCAACGTTGGCTGCTCCGCTGAAGGGTTCGCTGGATCTTTCTGAAACGCTCATTCAGGAAGTCGAGGCGGCGGATGCGGTGGTCATTGGAACGCCGATGCATAACCTAACCATTCCCTCGGTCCTGAAGGCATGGGTCGACCAGATTTTGCGCGCCGGCCGCACCTTCAGATCGACGCCGGTTGGGAAGGTGGGAAAGCTCCATGATCGCCCGGTGTTCATCGGTATCGCATCTGGTGGCGTGTTCACCGGTGACCGGGCCAACCAGCCCGATTTTCTCACTCCGTATCTTGCGGCCGTGCTGGGCTCCATTGGTCTGAAAACCTTGCAATTCCTCCCTGTGCAAGCCACTGCGTTTCTTGAGGGAGATAACGCCACGTCAGCGAGGGCAAAAGCGCTTTTGGCGCTCGACCTGACGGTCATGGGGAAAGTCCCATGCCCCGCGACTGTCGAAGGTGAGTGAAGCATCGCTCCACCGCTCGGTAAGGTGTTCGAGGCTCGCGCCGATCTCCTGGAAGATCACTACGGCATCGGCGCGCCGCAGACATCTCAACCGGGTGACCGCGGAGGAGGACGCTTCAGACTTAAAAGCTCCGTCACGTCACGTCGGTCGACCGCGGAAGAGATACCAACTTTCAACCATTTTCCGTCGGGGTAAGTTCGAGCTTCATCGTAAAGTTTGACCAATTGCGGGCGCCACCCGTAACGCCGCGCCTCAAACTTCTCTCGCTCTGCTCCCCCCAGGACCACCTCGACCGAAAACAACCTGTATTCCGGCAGGAAAGTGCAGAATGCCCTGGATTTTTTGTAGCGCAGGGACCAACCGCGCTTCTTGCCACGATAGAGCCATTCCGGCGCGAAGACAGCGGGGTAGTTTGCCTCGATCCAGTTACGCAGCTCGGCCCAATGCCCGAACGCCTTCGGCCCGATCCAGTCGCGGACAGTGCCGTCATCGGGCGGTGCTGACTTGCCGGTGATCCTGTCGCCGACCTCGGGAGATAGTCCCATATTATTTTCCTTCACATCGCAACTCCATATCGTGAGCTTCGGAAGACTTGGTCGGCCGCACGACTGGCCATTCGATAGCGGAGTCAGTCCCGCGGAATGAAATCGACATGGGGCCCTGGCTCGATGATGAACACCGCGAGCGTGGTGAGAACGCAGGTGACCGCGGCAACAGCCATCGCGATCTGAAATCCCGAGAATAGCTGAGGGCCGCCCTGCTGCAGGACGCCACCAAGCAGGGCAATGGCGAAGAGCGACCCGGCGCGCGAGACCGCACTGTTGACTCCAGACGCGGTTCCGGCGCGATCGGGCTCGACGGTGGTGAGGACGAGGGTTGTCAACGGCGCAATCGCCAGGCTCATGCCAAGCGCCAGCAACAGGATGCTCGGGAAGATGTCCGCCCAATAGGTCGCGTTCGGACCGATACGGAGCGCCATGATGCATCCCAGGGCGGCGACGGCGCCGCCGGCGAACAATGGCACGCGCCGGCCGAACCGGCGGCAGAGCACACCGGCGAGCGGCGAGACGACCATAATCAGCACCTGCAGGGGAACGAAGGCCAGGCCCGCCACCAGCGCCGGCAAGTGCGCGCCCCGGATCATCACAAACGGGATCAGGGTTAGCATGACCGTGAACGGCCCGTAGAGGAGCGCAGTGAACAGGTTCGCGCCGACGATCGACCGTGAAATAAAGAGCGAAGCGGGCAGCATGGCATTGTCGCCTAATCGCCGTTGGTTCACGATGAAGCCGGCTAAACTGCCCAGACCGACAATCAGCATGACGAGCACCCATGGGCTCGGACCCGAACCGTTGGTCAGGTTGATCAGCGCCGCGCTCAACCCGCCGAACCCGACTGTCGACAGGACCGCGCCACCAACGTCGACCCGAACGTGCCTGGCCGGTGCATCGTTGGGTATCCACGCGATGCCGACAGCCAGCGCGCCGGCGACGACCGGCAGGAGCATCAGAAAGGTCGTCCGCCAGGACCCGTGATCGAGGATCGCGCCGGCGATCGCGGGTGCGACGCCGGCGGCAACAGCCGCTGCGGCGGACCAGATTCCGACCGCGCGAGCTTTCTGGTCGGCGGGAAAGGCCCGCCCAAGCACGGAAAGACCATTGGGCAGGATCACGGCCTCGCCCAGGCCTTGCAACAATCGACCGACGATGAGCGACGCGAAACCCGGCGCGAAGGCAATTGCGGTTGCGCCGAAGCCGTAGAGAGCGATGCCCCCGAGGAAAATCCGCTTCTGTCCGAACCGGTCACCCAGGGCGCCGGCAACCAAGGTCACGGCAACGAGCGGCAGAAGCTCGGCGTTCATCACCCACTGCAGGTCGAGCGGCGACAGGCGCATCTCTTGGCCAATCGCAGCGAGCGCAATCGTGACGACGGCGCTGCTGACGAACACCAGGCAACAGCCCAGGCTCGACGCGGCGAGCACCTTGGTGCTGCCCCACGCGTCAACCGCCTTGGGCTCGGAGAGCGCAAGGCCGAGGTCGGGGAGGATCAGTGACGCGCTGCTCACGATGAGACAGGGCCGTCATACTCGCCACGCGCCGGATAAGCCTTGGAGATCGCGAAATCGATCGCCTGAAGCAATTCCGAGAACAACGGACGTGCAAATGGCATCGTTTGAACCGCGCCGTAGTACAAGGTACCGTCCGGACGGACCAGGAACACGCCCGGCTCCGAAAATAGCGGCGGCTCCTCGACGTTGATCGACGACTTTCCCTGCGACGCAGAAATATACAGCCCCCATTGCCGCGCAACCGTCAGCGGCAACGAATGTCCAAATCGCAAGTTGGTGCCGACCTTGCGCGCCATTTCCTGCGAACGCTCGGCAACGTCAGAGCTAACGGCAATGACCTTTGTGCCGCGGCGCTCATATTCGGAGATCAGCGATCCCAGGTCGCGCAGATATTTGAGACAGACCGGACAATGGAGCCCACGATAAAAGCATATCAACGTAAACCGCTCCGGCGTGTCGGTCGCAAGGTCAAAGTCGCCATGAGCAAGGGTCGGCACGCGCAGTTCTGGAACCGGTCGACGAGGCAGCAGCATTCTCTTCTCCACAGTCCACCCATAGATCGCAGCGCGATACGAAACCTTCCAATAATCGGCATGCATGGTTTCCATAGCGGTGAGGAATACTGCTGTGACGTTCCTCTCTACCTGCGTAAATCAAAGCAAGCGCGCGGCCCGCGACGGCATCACGCCGCGCGGCAAGCGGCAATAACGATCGTCGATTGATTCCATGGCGAGAGGTGACTTCCCTCGCGGCAGGTTCGACAGCCACGGTGTGAGATCGCTGTCAGACACACCCACACCCCGGAACGAGACTGCAAATGACCACGCCTGCAAGCCAGAGACGGCGAGCTTGTCACCACGAGACGCAGCCCCTTGAAGGACGGCACAGCCACCGCGTTATCGATGCAGAACCCTGCCCGCGAGAGCTCGGGCGGGAGGCGCCGCCCCGCCACCGAGGCATGGTGCTCACGGCCTGCGTGCTCGCGTCGTCGATGGCGTTCATCGATGGGACCGCGCTACCCGTTGCGTTACCGATATTGCGCGCTGATTTCGGAGCGGACCTTGCCTCCGTTCAATGGGTTCTCAACGGGTACATGCTGGCGCTCGCGTCGCTGACATTGATCGGCGGTGCGCTCGCGGATGTTTACGGCAAGGCGCGAATGCTGGGGCTCGGTTGCGTCCTGTTCGGTGTGACGTCTGCGGCTTGCGCGCTGGCGCCTTCGCCGACCTGGCTGATCGCTGCCCGCATCGCACAGGGAGCAGCCGCGGCGATCGTCACCCCCGCCAGCCTCGCCCTGATCGGGGCCACCTATCCGCGCGCCGAGCGAAACCGGGCGATCGGCTTATGGGCTGCGGCATCGGCCCTCACAACGGCCGGAGGTCCTGTCCTGGGCGGCTGGCTGACCGAGACCTTCGGCTGGCCGTCCGTGTTCTGGATCAACCCGCCGCTCGCGCTCGCCGCCGTGGGAGTTCTGCTGGTCTTCGCACCCAAAGACGGCCGGATCCAGCGCCGATTCGACCTGATCGGTGCCGCGATCCTCGCTGCGGCGATCGGGGCCCTCACCTGGGCACTGAGCCAGATCGGCTCCGCCGAAGCGCTGGATGCCACGAGCACTCCAGCCCAGCCGGTCACGGTACTCATGATCGTCGCCTGGCTCGGCATTGTCGGGCTCGCCGTCTACGCGTTCTGGGAGCGCAGAAGCGAACACCCGATCTGTCTCTTATACACATCTGACGCTGCCGACGAAC
>NZ_JADFUD010000131.1:0-5502 GCF_054820065.1 Bradyrhizobium sp. UFLA06-06 | reverse complement strand
GATGTGTATAAGAGACAGGAAGCAGACTATATGGGTAAATTTATTAACGTAAACGAAGGCGCGAGAAGAACGTGGAATCCCGAGGCGATCAACGATGATAAGGGTGCCAGGCTAAAGATATTCTTTTTTGGCGCGTCCACTTTATGGGGGTATGGATCTAGGGACGACTTCACTATTCCGTCTCTTGTCGCCAAAAAGTTGGCCGAAAATGGAATCCGCGCTAAAGTCACAAACTATGCAGTCAATGCGGATGTAACCACTCAAAGCTTGATGCGCTTCGTTCTCGAATTAAGAAAGGGGAATGCTCCCGATTTGGTGGTCTTCTACGGTGGGCTGCTTGACGCTTTGTCCGCATGTGATGAAGGAAAGCCGGGCGTTCCGCTTGGCAGCTCAAATCTCGAAAGAATATCTTCTGAGAAAGAAGCAAAAGCGCGTATGAGTATAAAGCTAGAAAACATGGCGCTGATAAGATTGTTCACTGGCAAAAAACAGCGCGTGGGGTGCTTTAAAAAATTAGACGTGCTGTCCGACGGAGCTTTGGAGTTCTATCTAGGGAATGTTCGGTTTATAGAGGCTCTTTCAAGGAGCTTATCCTTTAAGACATTATTCTACCTTGAGCCCCAGTTGTCCGATAAGACACACAGGACAAAATATGAAGAGGATCAGCTTTTAGAATCAGAGAAACGGCGTCCAGGAAGCAACGATCTTTACTCCCTGATGAGAAGCAAGTTGGTCAAGAGAGAATATGAGAGTTTGGGGCAGAACGTGATTCATGACTTACAAACTATCTTTTCCGATGCCCGCCCAATTTACATGGACGGCAGGCATTATGGCGAGGACGGAAATGAACGGATATCTCGGAAGATTGCAGCCGACATATTGGCACTTTATGCTCCCGCGAAGTGAGCAACACCGGTCGCGGTAGCGACACGGGTTTCCCCATGCCCCCCGCAGAGATCGGCGCGTGGGGACCCACCGCATACGGCTCCTACCTGGAGCCATGGCGTAAAGCGCTGATTGGGATAGGGATGCAGGGCTCGGATTTTGGGGATGCAGAGCGTGATGATCTGCCGGAATCGCTCCCAAGTCATGTGCGAGCGCTGGCTACGTCGCCCTATGGCGTGCAACCAAGCCCGACAGACCTCGGCGCGGAATATTGCGAGGCGCTTCAGGTTGCCAAGTACGGTGTGATACTGCAGGTAGCCCACATGCGGCTAAGCGCTTACGGATTGATGGCCTTATGTCTTGGCGATTCCGCAACACGTCAACCCCAGCTCCGTAGGAATCCGCAAAGCGCTTACAAATTTGCGACATCGTGAGGCAGCGATATGACCATGAACCGACGGTGCTTTCTACGGACTACATTCGCTGGTGCGCTAATGACTTCCGGCTCTCTTGCGCCCGGTGTTTTTGAATCTACCCTTTGTGCAGAAGGCGCTAACTCGCAAAGAATTCCAATTCTCATGAACCACGGCATCGATAGAGTGCCGCGCTCAACAGAAAGTGGATTCCGATCACTTTCTGCGGTCGAGTTCGACGCGCTCTACAGGATTGCACGAGAGCTCGATTGTGAGACGATAGGCTACGATGAGCTCGAAAAATGGCTCAAGGCAACAGGCAGCTTGCCTCGGCGACCATTGATGATCGACTTTGACCATCCGACGATCACGATGCGATATGAGGTCAACGACATCATGCAACGATATGGCTTTCGGCCAACGTTGTTTATCAATACAGCCGGAATTGAGGCTCAGGCTAGGAGTCCACTCCCGAAAATTGAGCAGCGCCAATTCATGACCTGGGACGAAGTTGGCGATCTGCTCAAGGCAGGGTGGCGCATCGGAGCTCATACCGTGAATCATCCAAACCTGTCGGATTTGAGCATACAAGATCCGACCGGAGCCAAGATTGTCGAGGAGTTGGACCAAAATAACGAAACCATCGAACGGAGACTCGGGTTAAGTCCGCGGGACTTCGCGTACACTGGGACAAGCTTCAGTACCCAAGCGGAACGGGAGGTCAGGAAACGTTATCGCTTTGGTCGGCTGTGGATAATCAACAGCCAATATAATATGGACGGCAAACCAGCACGCATGGCCGATGTGATGGGCATTGCGGGTGCTGATGAAGCTGATGGTGGTCCTCCAAAGGCGAGCCGATATATCACGAGAAACTCTAATCGTTACCGTCTACCCTCAATGGACACCAACTATATTCTTCATGATCAGGGTCCATTTCGTCGCTATCTTGGGGAAGCAAACGCATAAAGACTGCGAGAAAGTTTTTTTTCTCCGGCCGTGGTGCCAGGGATTCTATGCCGCCATGCCGCTGAGACTATCGGCTGGGGAGCTGCTGCTCGACATCAGCAACATGCGCCACGGCTTGCTCCTTCCCATCCTGCTGCATTGCGTCGACGATCAAAGGCGTCCACTGCTTGGACCACCACGGAAAGGCCGTGAGACCGAGGAATTCCTGCGCAACGCCCATACTGAAACGTCGTGGAGGCCATGCGCCAGTACTGGATGCCGACCCGCTACGCTCGCGCGTATTGATCACTGCAGACGTGGGTGCTCATGCCGGTTACCAGCAGACGGAGATCCGGTTCTCAAGCTCAGAAATCAAAATAGATAAACTTGGCTGAACTGCCTTGGCCCACCGCAATCGCGAGGGCCGAGACCGTCAACAAGATTACGCAGACGACAGGTTTTTGGGCTCTTCTGACAGCCAGCCGAACCCTTGCGTGGTCATCAAATCGATGTGCCGCAAGAAATACCAGGAAAAGTACGAGCGGGTAGGCGTGCTCCGAAAGAAAAGACCAAAAGCTGGTCGATGAACTGGTAAACGGTCCAGCGAGGACTTTATGTGCCCCCGTAAGATTTGGAGCCCGAAAATAGATCCAGGCGATCGTGACGAAGTGAAAGGTGATGATAGTCCCTAGCCAGGCGGGCAACCTGGTGTTCGGCCAGGCGCGATTGAACAAATGATTGAGACTGATGCCGATGCCGTGCAGGCCGCCCCAGATAACGAACGTCCAGTTGGCGCCGTGCCAAAGTCCGCCGATGAGCATGGTGATCATCAGATTGGCGATTTGATGGGCAACGCCCTGTCGGTTGCCCCCGAGAGCTATGTAAAGATAATCGCGCAGCCAGTGCGACAATGTGATGTGCCATCGGCGCCAGAACTCGATGATCGATTTTGACGTATAGGGAGACCGGAAATTTCGGGGTAGGCGAATGCGCAAGAGATATGCCAGACCAACGGCCATATCGGTATACCCGCTGAAATCGCAATAAATCTGCATCGAAAAACCATAGATCGTGAGTAGATAATCATACGCGCTGTGAGCGCCTGGCGCGTAAGCGAGATCGACATATGGCGCAATCCCATCCGCAAAGATCAGTTTCTTGGAAAGCCCCAGGACGAATAGAGAAGCGCCAAGTATAAAGCGGGCATCGAGCGCTCGCGCGGCTTTCGACAGTTGAGGAAGAAGTTCGTGAGGCCGTAGGATAGGGCCGGCGATCAGGTGAGGGAAAAACAACACGTGGCCGAGAATTGCAGTGAGCCGCCTCTCGATCGGAAATAGTCCTCGATACACGTTGACCACATAGGCCGTGAGCGTGAACGTGACGAAGGAGATGCCAAGTGGAAGCGCGAAGCGAAGTTCGTCACCGAAACGGCGTGGTCGTGCCGCCCTGAATGCCCCGGCGACGTCGTAAATCAGGAAGTGGGCGTATTTGAAAACTATAAGCGGCGTGAACAGGACGGCCAGGACCACGATGAGCCGCCACTTTCGAACGTCCGGAGCGTTGCCTTGCTCGATCCAGAGCGCACCGCCCCACGCAATGGTACTTAATAGATAAGGAAGCCAAGCGTACTCAGGTTTCCACCAAGCGTAGAATACGGTGCTTCCAAAAATCAAAAGATAAAGTCGATGCTGCTGCGGCGTCAGGAGATGAGCGCTGAAATAGAGAGCGAAGAAGACGAAAAAGACCGGATCGGAAAAAAGCATTGCGTTCGCGGGTCCCGGCTATTGATCGAGAACGGGAAGAATGCCTTCCGCCATTAACTTATGACCTAACGGGTTGGGATGCGGGTCTCCCGGCATAGCCCAGATTTGTTCTGGAGAAAGCTTTCCAAGCACGGGCAACAAATCGACGAATGTGTATCCGTCCGCTTGCGCAATTGAACGCATCTTGTCGTGAATGAATCCAAACGGATAATCTTTTAGGTTGTGAACATCCGGCGTCATGGCCAGGTACAGGCGAATATTCTTCTTGCCGGCATATTCGGCCAGTTGATGAAGTTGCCGTTGCATTTCGATGAAGCCTGGCTGATTATCGCGATAGACATCTTGATAGTGTTCAACGAGTGAGCGCTCTCCAGACTTGTTCAGAAGTCTGTTGACGGCGATCCAAATTGTTACTGCAAGCTCGCTATGTCTCAGGAACCAATTGCCCGCAGTCGGGTCGAGCTTCTCAGCATCCCGAAGGAAGTACTGCACGACGATATCGGTCGGCTCTAACCCCTTAAGCTCGTAGAAAAAACGCTGTACGTATCGTTCAGCGTTGTAGTTGCCGACACCGCCGTTCAGCACGTCGACACTTTCACTCTTCTCGCGTAGCGCGACCTCGATGCGGGAGGGAATCGTCTTGCTTTCGGGCACCCCCCAGCCTAGCGTGATCGAGCCGCCCAGAAACAAGATGCGACGGTTGACCTGATTGCGGGGCAAGACCGGCCCCCCACGCAACTTCCATTCGTTTGTCCGGATCTCAACCGACTGGAGAACCGCGGAGGCATTTTTAATGTGATCGTGACCAAGGTCAGGTCGCGGACTTGGAGCCTTTAGCTCCCGCGCGTATCGCCACATCTCGATATCGTAGTTCTTCATTGAGCTGTTCTTGAGGCGCAGAATCCCTTCCGCTGCGAGCACCGATGCCGTTAACGAAAACACAAACAGGAGTGCGGAGAACAAAAGTTGTTTACGCATTCAGTGGGGACCGTTTAAGAGATGGCAGCCGTCGGAGGCAGGATATCTGTGGCGTCGTCAAGCGGAAAAGTTCGCGCAATGAGGACAATCGTTTTCCACTGCCGTGATGGCGTTCATACCGTCGGCCGGGAGATGAGCGAGGCGGCGTGCTTCGGCCATTTGCTCTTGTCGTGACGATCAACAAGGCTCCTCAACTCCTTGCCGGTTGCCCACACGGCAGCCTACTGAAGTGATGATTACAGCACTAACAAATGATCTAAACGCTACCTACTCTGGTAGGAAATATTGGAAGGGTGCTAGAAGTGACCTGCCACTGAGTATTTCCTCCAGAAGGAGTTAGAGTCCGGCCCGAAGTGTAGCGAGACCGAAGTTTGGACCACCCAGAACTAGAGTTTTGCGCCTCTGTCACGTTGGCGGGCTGGTTGCGCCGACGTGGTTTTGCAGCAAAATCGGCGGTCGATTGCCGATCGCCCCATGGGGCCGTTCTTCGTTGTACAACGAGGTTTGAGAACGCC
>NZ_JADFUD010000130.1:0-5857 GCF_054820065.1 Bradyrhizobium sp. UFLA06-06 | reverse complement strand
AGTTCGTCGGCAGCGTCAGATGTGTATAAGAGACAGGCTCGATGTGATGCATCGGCAATGACAGCCCACGCCTAGTGCGGAAGTGGTCGGCTTCACCAGCGGGCACCATATACCTTCGTATCGTTCCATGCCCCCATTAGATGCCCGACCTTTCCCTACGTTCAATGGAGCCGCCGATACGATGGTCTTATTTTCAGGATGCGCGGTAGCGCCCCGCTATCGCTGCCCTCCTTGGGCGTTCCTCCCTAGACTTGGGTCGCTTACGGCAACGCAAGCGGCTCTTCTTTTGTAAGTGCCGTCAAGCGGTGCGGTCTCTGGTCGCTGTGTCACTGGAGTCGGACCTTTCAACAGTAAGCGGCAAGCTGAGACCGTCAGTCGGCGCGCCCAATGGCATGACTGCAGGCAAGCTCACCCTGTGGATATTCACTTCGAGGTCACTGCCCAGTTGTTGAAATTGAAGTTCATTCCTCCTGGTGAAGAAGTAATCTCGACACCGTATTGGACGCTACCAACCTTGATGTCGCCAAAGTAGCCCTTCGACTTGATCCACTCCAGGGCACTCTTGATGTCCACCGTGCCGTTGTTGGTCTTCGAGGTGGGTAGCAGTGAGATGACCTTGTGACCATTGAAGCCTTCAAACACGTTCCAAGTCGCTCCACCTATGTTGACATTTCTGTAGACTGGAATCGCGGCCCCGGAAGGGGCGTAATGATACGAAATTGGCTTAACGTTGCCGCCACCGTCGGGATTTCCGGTGTAGTTTGTCCAGAGCATTATCTCATGCTCGTTTGAGCTGTCCCAAATATCATAGGCGGTGTCCCAAGCGCCGCCGCCAGGCACTTGCTGGCTGAAGCTCGAGGTCAAACTCTTGATGGAGCTGAGCGGCTTTCCGACGTTGAAAGTCTCGTGCGGATAGCTTTTGATGCCAGGAGTGTTAGGCTGGTTCGACCACACGTCCCACTGGTTGACGGCTCTCACTGAAATCGTCTGAGGCCCAGCGCCTGTCCCCCATACGTCGTTGTTCCAAGAGTAGTCACCGCGTGAAAAGCTCCCGTATGGAGCGCTCGACCTCCAAATCGGAGCTTTCGCCGACCCTGGTGCGACAGCTGATGACGACTTGGCTTCATTCACGACCTGCCTAAATCGGTCATGATCCGCCTGCGTTTGGACGTTTCCCGTTGTGGACCCTGGCGAGCCCGCACCACTTATCCGATTGATCTCCAAAGCGTCTCCTATCTGTTTTGAGAACAAAGTTTCCTGCATACCCCGCCGAGCACGTATCCGCAGGATTCGTGGCCAGTTCAGTCGCAGGCGGCGTCGATAGCTAGGCTCGAATGCTAGGAAGGTTGGCTTTCGAGAAGCTGACGAGCTTGAGACGAAAAAGTGAACTCCGTCCCGGTTTTCCGTCTCGGATACCAGCCGCCAGGCTGAGAAAGAACGCTCCATTGGATGACCAGCCTTGTTCGAACAACGTCCAATAAGGAGTGGGAGCTCGCTTGCCGGAGTTTACAAATTTGGCGGCTGCCTCCAATTTCAATAGCGGCGACACCTCTATCGTTCGTCGGTCTTCATTCGACTGAAAGGGATTAATCGAAGTGGGGTGGCCACCATGTCTCTGCTCATCGGGAAATGCTTGACCGTCTGCCGAGGGTGACGGCGGTCGTCGCCGGCAGGATGGTGTGCCAACGCGATCGCCGTGCCCGTGCGGCATGTTCGGCCGACAAGAACAGCCGCGAGGATCAGATGGGCTGATCAGTGATATGCATGATTGAGAAATAATTGTCCGGGTGATGCTGAACATCGTCGGCATTCACATGTGAGAGCGTGATTGAATTGCCCTCTCCGAGATCAACGACCGTGGTATCAGGGCCAGCCGCCTTGATGTGACTGGCAAGATCGGCAAGCGTATGAATACCGGTGTGATTGATCCCGTCCTCGATATTCAGTCTATCCCCCACCGTGAAGTCGATCACGGAATCCTTGCCATTCCCACTCGTGAACATGAAGTTGTCGTTGCCCTGATTGCCGAACAGAACATCGTTGCCCTGACCGCCGTACAGAAAATCGTCGCCTGCACCACCATGGATTGTGTCGGCTCCCTGATTGCCTTCCAGTTCATCATCGCCCCCACCACCGGAGATCAAATCGTTCCCGCCCAGACCTTGAATAAAGTCCCCATCTGCAGTCCCAACTATGTGATCGTTGGTGTTCGCGCCGCGGAGTACAGCCATGTCATTTCCTGTGTCGTGTTGCCAGGCGAGCCGTCGCGGAAGTGATCAGGCTCGCGTTGATGGTCATACACATCGGATCTGACGGAAACCTGACTTGGCTAGGCCATTGCAACGCGTCGTCCAATGGCGAGCCGTTGTGCAAGTGGTTTCGAAAGCCCAACGGCTCACACTTTTGATCCCGCATGGACAAAATTGGTACGCGAAGTCGCGAGGTCGGTCCAGGCAAGTGTATAGGACAACACCGGTCGTAGCTGGGCAAGCGGCGAAGGCTTGATCGCGCAGGCCGGCACTATTGGCAAGCAGGCAATGACAGGAGCGCAAACTTGACCAAGTTCATGCTTGGGCGCTGTTCCCTCCACGTGGCAGACTGGACTATTGCTTGTTGCAAATTCGCGGTTCCAGTAGGCGGGGGCTTCCGCGCGGCCGATGCTTGCGCGGCGATGTCATGCGCGCCGTCGTCGAGACCGGCGGCGCTGTGGGGCAGCAGCAGGTCGAGATCGGGGACGTCGACATGCGATCTCATCCCGGTCAGCGCGACCAGATCTGCGGTGATGCCGATGTTGCACGGGTCGGACCGCCGCTAAAGACGCAGGTCTGACGTCTGACGAGCCGCGCCCATGCGGCCCGGTATATCTGGCCCACGCCGCCGAATCTTCGCACATAAGCGGGGTATCGCCGTCGTCACCACCCTTGAGCACCAGTTGATCCGGCTCGCAAGGCGGCCGATCCTCTCAATGGCCAGCGGCAAGTAATGCTCGAGCCATGTGCGAAGCCGGCTTTCAATAGCGGCGACTGCAAATCGCCTTTCCACCCGTCGAGGATTGGTCGGCTCGTGTCACCCATCCCATGCGGCGCGGGCAATCGGCGCCCATGCAAGATCCCGATCGGGCCTTGAATGGCTCCGGTACCCTAACGGCCCATCACACCAAAAATCAGGGCAAGCACGTCAGTCTGCGCCTCATATCGCGCAGCGGCTGAAACAAAATATTCGTTCGACTAGGCGTCGCCTGGATCAGTGATGTCAGTTGTAACCTCGGCGTCGATACGGCGTACCAATTTGAGTGCGCTTCCCACCATCAGCGCACCGAATCCATGTAGCGGCAGCACTGGAAGCGCTGCAATTCTAGATCATCGAAGAGCGAGATGCCGTTGCTTTTATTGTTCGATTGCTTTGATGTCGTTCGTCATGCTGCGCACGTTTCAATGAGTCGCACCTAGCAGTAGGGCGCGCGTCAACTTCTCGACAGCTAAATCGGCTAGACTGAAGGGGGGAGGTACCTTGAACTGCAAAGCGACCGCAAACTGATGGCTTTGGATGGAGTGACAAATCCGTTGGATGGTCCACAGGTTTCACGGACGTGCTACGCTATGCACCCGGAGCAATCGAGCTTCGAGCAGTGCCCTGAGGGATTGCAACCGCACGTGGCGAAATGCCGCGCCGCCAGACGGCGGACGCGCTTTGCTCGATCGCCCGCGGCCATGATTATGAAAGTAGCCTCTGAGAACGAATCCAGGGGCGCCCGGTCGGTAAACTATCACAGGAGCACTACATCCTGGCGGCCGCATTCACGACGGCGCGCACCGGACATCCCTCCCAGAAAAAGCAGGTTCGCTGCTACCCTAACTTCGCCCCATCAACTTCATAGAAGATGGACGTCCGGTACCGCTCCGACCGCAACGAAGCCTGGCTGAAGGAGAAGACTGTCCGGCGGGACGATTTTCCGGTTATCGGATTTATCAAACGCCGGGTGTTGCCGCGTTGTACCTCGGAAAACAGGAGGACCAAAGAACTGAGGTCGGGACCGGTTGGTATCGGACGACGTGGAGCAGGATTCGCAAGGCGCTGGACAGTGTCATTAGCCCAAAAAGTAAATTGAGTAAGCCGCTCAAGAAACCCAAAAAACGTAGGTCGAGCCTGTTCTTACAGGCGGAAATCGAATGCCGCGGACATGACCTCCGAAGTCTTCGCGCGAGTTCGCTCAAAGGATTATCGCAGTCGTAACCTAGGTTGTGGAAACGATCATTGTAACTTCATACGCTCATCGCAAAGGTGAGCCTCAACGCTCCCGAGAAAATACGGAGCGCGTTATGAAGAAAACCAGAAATAGAGCAAAGCAAACCACATCGCTTCAGGACCGGCTCAATGCGTTTGCCGACGATATCTTCCACAAGGCAGCGCGGCTTCCGCCCGGCATCGAGCGCGACCAGCTGCTGAAGCGTGCGCGGACGGCGGAGATCGCAGCTGACATTCATCAATGGGTATCGTCTTCAGGCTTACAGTCGCCGACATAGGCCTTGGAGACGTCTCCTCCTCCAAGTTCTGTAAGGGCCCTTGTATCCGGCGGGGGCCCTTCGTTTGTGTGCCGAGTATGAACGACAGCTTGGAGGTGGAAGTCCTCTACCCAGCCTGATGGCGGCGAAGGGTTAGCGAAGCGCAAGGGCATCATCGCGAGGTGGGGTCTGAAGAAAGCGTGGAGCAAAGCCGCGGCCCGATGGACAAGAACCAGATAACGAGGCCTACCCGGCCGGACGAGCGAGCAAACGGTCGCGAAGTCCAAGGTCATCAAGGGTCGGGGTGGTAAATCCGGCGGGCGTGCGGCGAAGGCGGTCGGTCTTACCTCGGGAGGTCTGCGCTGTGTCCCGGCAACGGGACTGAGGTCGTCGCAAGGCGGCCTGACCGCAGCGCAGAAGTCAGCCGAGGGCATAGTAGGCGGCAGCGCGCCGCCGAAGGCCCGAACGGTGGAAGTGGTTAGTAGAGCGGTCGATCTCGCGCGAGCCATGCGGCAGAAGAATCAGGTTGAGCTGAACTCGGACACCGGAGCGAAGGGTGAAGCCCAAAGCGCCGCCGTCCGAGAGACCGAAGCAAGCGCGGCGACGGCCAGTCTTGAACGCCCGGCGGTCGCAGGGCTCGATGGAAGCAGTGGTCGAGCGTGAGAATCTGAAGAAAGCGTTGGCGCAAGTGAAGCGCAACAAGGGCGCGGCAGGCGTCGATGGGATGACCGTCAACGAACTGCCGGCCCACCTGAAAGAGCACTGGCTCACGATCCGAGCTCAACTGCTTGACGGCACCTACAAGCCGCAGCCGGTGCGGCGGGTCGAGATACCGAAGGCGTCGGGCGGCCTGCGGCCGCTCGGCATCCCGACGGTGCTCGACCGCGTCATCCAGCAGGCGGTGATGCAGGTGCTGCAGGCGGATTGGGATGGGACGTTCTCCGAGACGAGCTTCGGCTTCCGGCCGACCCGCTCGGCGCATCAGGCGGTGGAACGGGCGCAGGCGTATATCGCGTCCGGGCACGCCGTCGTCGTGGACATCGACTTGGAAAAGTTCTTCGACCGGGTCAACCACGACGTCCTGATGGGGCTGGTCGCCAAACGGGTGACTGACAAGCGCCTTCTGAAGCTCATCCGCGGATTCCTGAATGCGGGGGTGATGGAGGGAGGGGTGGTCAGCCCGACGGAAGAGGGCACGCCGCAAGGCGGTCCGCTGGCTCCCTGAACGCAAAAGATAACTTTGCGGTGGAGTAGCGGTCACGGAACTATCGGTGGCGCCGGGCGCCTTTCCGCCCGGCGCCACCGATAGTTCCGTGACCGCTACTCCACCGCAAAGTTATCTTTTGCGTTCAGGG
>NZ_JADFUD010000012.1:166894-172819 GCF_054820065.1 Bradyrhizobium sp. UFLA06-06 | reverse complement strand
CAGCTCGCGTACGCCGTATCCCGATACGAATCCGATCCCGGCGACGAGGACGACAATCAGAAATTCCAACATTGCGGTGCCCCACAATCACCCTGCTGCGATGCAATAAGCGCGGCAATGCGGCGGCGGCTTGACCGGGACGGTTCCTTTTCACGGTGTCGAGCAGAACGCCGCCGCTCCACGGAGTCCTACGGGGTTTTGTTTGCGGGCCTCCTCGGCTACCTTCCGGGAACTCGCGGGGGCCGGGAGTCTGGATGCGCAAGGGCAACGACTACATTTTGAAGCTGCGGCCTTGGTCCTTGCCGACATTCGTCGTCGCCCTGCTTGCGGTGGTGCTGGCCACCGCGACGCAGGAGATGTTCGCGAGCTTCGGCATGCAGTTCTATTTCGCGGGCTTCGTGCCGGCGATCCTGATCGCCGGCCTGATGGGCGGCGCACCCGCCGGCGCCTTTGCCACGATCATCACGGTTCCGATCGTCTGGTGGGCGTTCATGCCGCCCTATTTCGAGTTTTCCTGGCCGACGGCCGACGACTATGACAGCCTGGCGATGTTCCTGCTGTCGAGCGCGCTCTTGGTCTGCTTCTCGCAGCTCTATCGGGAAGCGCTGGCAATTCTGCGGAAGTAGCGGACGGCGCAGGCCGCAACCGGCAGCCGGCGGTGCCGAGCCGGTTGCCCGCGCGGATCGTTCGCCCTCAGATCCCGAACATCCAGATCGCGACGATGGTGGCCAATGTCGCCACGCCGCTGATGGTCCAGCCCACCGCGTAGAAGCTGTCCTCGGGGGCGGTGTCGAGCACCGTATTGGTGGTTTCCGTCACTGACCGCCAGCGCATGGCGTCTCTCCTCGGAACTCATGCCCGGCCGGATAACGCGGCGCCCGGTTCCCGGTTCCGCCGGCTTCGCGGCGGCCATGCCGTTCACGCACAGCTCACGGACTGCTGATCGGCGCCGCGGAACCCTGCGACATTCTGTCCCGTTGAGGATCGCCGGAAACCAACTTGGGAGAATATCCGATGCGAACACTGATCCTCGCCGCCACCGCCCTTGCCTTCGTCTCGTCCACCGCGCTCGCGCAGGACAAGGCGGGCGGCAGCCCGGCCCCCGCCGCGCAAAGCGGCGACACCGCGACCAAGGGCGAGGCGGCCAAGGCGCCGAAGAAGAAAGCGAAGAAGACCGCCAAGAAATCGAGCGCCAAGACCGGTGCCGCCGCGACCGGCGCTGCCCCGACCGGCAGCGATGCCACCAAGCAATAAGCAGAAACAATCGCGCTCTGTGATCCACTTGGCGATCACGGACTTGTCGAGCACGGACTTGTCGAGCACGGATTTGGCGATCACGGAAAAGGCCGCCCGAAGGCGGCCTTTTTACTGTCTCGGTGCGGATGCTGCCTCGGCCCGTCACGTCGCAATCAAGTGCGCCGACCACCTCGGGCAGTGGAAGTTGGATCTGCAAGTTTGATCAATGCAAGTTGGACCAGCGAGAGTTGGACCAGCGAATTCAGGTGCGGGAGGGGGAGCGAAAGAGTTGCGGAGCTGATAATCCGCACCGCCATCGGATCGTTCTGAAAATTGACCACCAGCTCCAGTAATTGCTCCACCTCCCGCACCTTCTGTTGTGCCGCGCGTGCAGGGGCCACGCATGATCCAAACGGGCTATCACTGCAACGCGGAGAAAGATTCATCGATAGGCTTAATGCGGAGCGCCATGGTCGCGCCCGCTCGCGAGCCCGCTCTCGCGTAGCCGCTCGGCAAACCAGAGCGAAGTGGCGCTATCGATGGCACCGCCGACATAGACCTCGGTAAAGCTCACCCCGCTTTGTCCGACGATCACCAGCACGCCCATCGCATAGGCGAACCAGACATTCGGGTCGGTCAGCGCCTGCAGCTTGCGCTGATCGTGCTCGATCGGCTGGTGATTGCTGTCCTTGCGCAGCTCGATGGCCAGGAGATTGTTCGGGATGTCGCGCTGGTGCACGACGATATCGGGATAGATCGACTTGCCGAGATGGTCGTCGGTCGAGCTCCCCGAGCCGCGCGGCAGCCGCAGCGTGCGCTCGCCGAGCCGGTCGTAGTTGCAATCGACCTGCCAGCCGGAAAATTGCCGCTCGACATAGACCGCCAGTCGGTGAGTGAGCGTTCGCTCGCCGAGATCGCGCTCCAGCAGGAACATCTCCTGCACATAGAATTCCTCCACCGCGGCGATCACCTTGTTCAGCTCGGTCTGCATCGACGCCTCCGACTGGACTGGCCGCCGCCGCGGCTCCTTTGGGTTGCGCCCCTACATCTGCACTTCGATCAGCCGCGGTCCCGGCTCGGCAACGGCTTCCGCGAGCGCCTTGTTGAACTCGTCGGCCGTCGTCACCGCCCTGCCCGGCACCCCCATGCCCCTGGCGAGCGCGACGAAGTCGAGCGTCGGCCGATCGATCTTCAGCATGTCCTGCGCCCGCTTGCCCGGCTCGCCGGCGCCGACGCCGTCGAACTCGCCGCGCAGGATCTGATAGATGCGGTTGGCGAACACGATGGTCACCACGTTGAGCCCTTCGCGCGCCTGGGTCCACAGCGACTGGATCGTGTACATCGCGCTGCCGTCGCCGACCATGCAGATCACCTTGCGGTCCGGACAGGCGACCGCGGCGCCGGTCGCCACCGGGGTCGAGAAGCCGATCGAGCCGCCCATGTTCTGCAGCCAGTCATGCGGCGCGGCCGCCGCCGTCGGCGGGAAGAAGCCGCGGCCGGTGGTGACGGATTCGTCGACCATGATGGCGTTCTCGGGGATCGCGCACGCGATCGCCTGCGCGATCGTGGCGTGGTTGAGCGCGCCGGTCGGCTTGACCAGCTCCGGGTGCTGCTGCGGCTTGACGTCCTGCGCGGTCGCATGCAGCGCACCCGCGAGCGCCTCGAGCGCCGCGACCGAATTCTCGCCCCAGGCGGTCATGCGATGCACTTCACAGCCTTCCGCCTTCAGCATGCTCGGCTTGTTCGGATAGGCGAAGAACGCCACGGGATCGTTGGCCTCGACCAGCACGATGTGACGGAAATTCTTCAGGATCGGCAGCGCCTGCTCGATCACATAGGGGATGCGGTTGATCGAGAAGCGACCGCGGCCGCGCGCCATGCGCGGATGATAGGTCTGGCCCATCACCGTGCAGCCGGTCTTGCCGGCGATGCGCTCGGCGAGCGCCAGTCCGTGCTCGGTCAGCGCGCTGCCGGTGACGAGCAGCAGCGTATGCGCGGCATCGCCATGCAGGATCTTCGCCGCGGTATCGACCGCCTGCGGCGAGTAGCTCGGACGCTGCGTGTCGACGGGCACCTCGGCGATGCCGTCGGCTTCGTTCCAGGCGGTGTCGGCCGGCAGGATCAGGGTTGCGATCTGCGGCGGCGCGCTCCTCGCCGCGGCGATCGCGGCCGCGCCGTCGGCGGCAACCGACTTGGCATCCGGCGAGGTGCGCACCCAGGACGACATCGGCCGCGCCAGGCCCTCGATGTCCGATGTCAGCGGCGCGTTGTAGCCGATGTGGTAGGTGGCATGCTGGCCGACGATGTTGACGATGCCGGAATGCGCCTTCTTGGCGTTGTGCAGATTGGCAAGGCCGTTGGCGAGGCCGGGCCCGAGATGCAGCAGCGTCGAGGCCGGCGTTCCCTTCATGCGGAAATAACCGTCGGCCGCACCGGTCACCACGCCCTCGAACAGACCGAGCACGCAGCGCATGCCCGGGACCTTGTCCAGCGCCGCGACGAAATGCATCTCCGAGGTGCCGGGATTGGTAAAACAGACATCCACGCTGCCTGCGACCAATGTCCGCACCAGACTTTCCGCACCGTTCATGCTCTCGCTCCCGTTTCGAGATGTTCTTGAGGTCGCTCAGAGCATGGTCCGATCCGATTGAATCGGATCATGCTCGTATCCTTTTGTTTGGTCGCGTTTTCTTCACGCGAACCGGTGCCCACTTCGCTTGAAAACGCTCCAGCTTTTGTTTGGTCGCGTTTTCTTCACGCGAACCGGTATCCACTTCGCTCGAAAACGCTCCAGATCAACCATTCTTCAGCCGCTTCGTCAAAGGCTTGGCCGGACAATGCAGGTATCGCTTCCGATCTGTTGCCTTTTTAAACCGTGTTGTTCGAAAATGCCTGAGGTCACGGCTTCGTCGCTTGCGAAACGCCGGCAATTGTGGCCTCTCTGACTGCATATTTGATTGTTCGCGAGGACGACGACCATGCGCCCGATTGCCTTGATGTTTGCCGCGCTCACGATCCTGGCAGATGCCGGCCAGGCCCACGCCCAGTTCTTCGACTCCCGCGGCTATCAGTCCGAAGCCCCGAGCTTCTTCGGCGGCGGCGGCGCAAGCCCGATCCCGCGCACGACCGTCAACTACCCGACCAACTACGCCCCCGGCACCGTCGTGGTGAACACCGCCGAGCGCCGGCTCTATCTGGTGCTGGCGAACGGCCAGGCGCTGCGCTACGGCATCGGCGTCGGCCGCGACGGCTTCCGCTGGAGCGGCGTCCACCGCATCTCCGCAAAGAAGGAATGGCCGTCGTGGACGCCGCCGTCGCAGATGCTGCGCCGCCGCCCCGATCTGCCGCGCCACATGAACGGCGGCATCGAGAACCCGCTCGGCGCGCGCGCGATGTATCTCGGCTCGACGCTCTACCGCATCCACGGCTCGAACGAACCTGAGACGATCGGCCAGGCCGTCTCGTCGGGCTGCTTCCGCATGACCAATGACGACGTCACCGACCTCTATGGTCGCGTCTCGGTCGGCACCACCGTGGTGGTGAAGAACAACTGATCGCGTCGATTTCAACGGAACCAGGCGCCGCCATCCGGGAAGATCGCTGATCCCGCCTTGCGCTGCCGCAAACCTTGCGGCAGCGTTGTCATGATGCCCCAGCACCGTCCTTCGATCCTCGTCCTTCTCGCCGCAACGCTCGCCGCTTGCCTCGCTGATGCCGCGGTGCCCGCGGCCGCCACCGAGATACCGGCGATCGCCGCGCGCCAGCGCAACGAGAAGAAAATCTTCACCGACGCCGAGATCGTCGAGGGCTTTCTGAAAACCGCGTTCGGCGCCGAATATCATCTCGCCGGGCGGGTCGACCGCATCCGCAAGTATGACAGTCCGGTGCGCGTGTTCGCCGACGGCAGCCGCGCCGACCGCAAGGCCCAGCTCGCCAAGGTCGTCGCCGACATCCGCGCCAAGGTACAGCATCTCGACATCGCGATGACCGATAACAGCGAAGCGGCCAATGTCGTGGTCAAGCTGGTGCGCGACCGCGAGCTCTACCGCACGATCGCGACGTTCTACGGCCAGGAGCGCGCCAGGGAAATCCGCTCCTCGCTCGACCCGCAATGCCTGTCCGGCTTCCGCAAGAACGAGAACTACGAGATCGAGCATTCCGACGTGATCCTCACCGTCGACAACGGCGATTTCGTCTTCCTCGACTGCGCCTATGAGGAGCTGTTGCAGTCGCTCGGCCCGATCAACGACACCGCCACCGTGCCGTGGACGATGTTCAACGACAACGTCTCGATGGGCTATTTCGACGTCTACGACCAATATCTGCTCAACCTGCTCTACGACCCCCGCATCAAGCCCGGCATGACCGTGCAGGAGGTCAAGGCCGTGCTGCCCGCCGTCCTCGCCGACGTCCGCGCCTGGGTGGCGAAGGTGAACCATCTGGAGTGAGGGTGGGCGGGTTTTTCCGCAAGCGACGAGCACGGACGCTCACGACAAATACAGCTGTCGTCCCTGCGGAAGCAGGGACCCATACGCCGCAGCGAATGTTGTAGTCGGAACTCGTCGTTCCAGCGCCGCGCAGCAATCTACATTTGTGGTTATGGGTCCCTGCTTCCGCAGGGACGATACTGGGTTTGTTGCGCGACTTGTGAATCATGCATTCGCGTTCTCGCGACATGAGCGTGCGATC